>JAHJJO010000020.1 GCA_018822835.1 Patescibacteria group bacterium | reverse complement strand
ATATATTGAACAATTAGAAAAAAATAATTTTTCTTTTAAAAACATTTATTTGTTTGGCTCTTATGCTTGCGGAAAAGCAAAAAAATGGAGCGATATTGATATAGCTGTTATTTCTAATAAATTTAAAATAAATAGAGATAAAAATGAAGATTTATTATGGCATTTAAGAAGAGGTATTGATTCTCGTATTGAACCCCACATTTTTACTGTGAAAGATTTTCAGGACGAATGCGATCCAATGGTTTATGAAATAAAAAAGACTGGAATTAAAATAGCCTAAACTTAGTCCGTGAAGTCGAAAGTCAAAAGTCCATAAAGTCATTGGACTTAATAGACTTTTGACTTTATAGACTTTATGGACTTTATGGACTTACTTCACGATTTTATTAAAAAAAGAAAACATTTAATTTGGTATGTGAAGGATTATGACAAGCTTAATGCTGAAGCAATTGTTGAAGCAACATTGAATTATGGGGACTGGGACGATGTGCAAAAATTAATTAAAATTTTAGGCATCAAAAGAATGGCCAAGATTTTTGTTAAGCAAGCAGCGCAAAAAAGATGTAATTATAAAGCTCAAACAAAACATTATTTTGGATTATATTTTCATAAATATGCATGAGTGTATTAGAAAAGAAACTAAGTTTCCAACTAAAAACTATACAAGTTTTAAAATATTGCAAACAATCGTTAATATTATAAAAATCTAAAATAATTATCAAGGGAAACTTAGTTTCTTAATGCCTGTTATTTTAGATTATATTTTCATGCATGAGTATGTATAAAAATGTTTTAACTAAAGAACAAGTGGCATTATTGCCAATTGTAAAAAAATTTGCAAAAAATTTTTATTTAGTTGGTGGGACGGCAATTGCTTTACAACTTGGACACAGGGAATCTATAGATTTTGATCTTTTTACTTTTGAACAATTTTATAATTCTAAAATTAAAAGAAAATTAGTTCAGCAAAAACAGTTAATGCAAAAAGTGTATACAGATGAGGCAGGTCAGTTTGCATTTATTATAAATAATGTGCAATTTACTTTTTTTCAATATCCGTTTAAAATAAATGCGCTAAAAAATTTTGATAATATAATTAAAATGCCAGATTTATTGACTTTAGCTGCCATGAAAGCTTATGCTTTGGGGAGGAGAGTAAAATGGAAAGATTATGTTGATTTATATTTTATTATTGAAAAATATCATTCAGTAGAAAAAATTATAACTCAAGCAGAGAATATTTTTAAAGGAGAATTTAATGCAAGACTTTTTAGAGAACAATTATCTTATTTTAATGATATTAACTATACTGAAACAGTAAACTATATGCCGGGGTTTGAAATGAGTGAAAAAAAAATTAAAAAAGCATTAATTAACTTTAGTTTAAGCTAACCATTAGTCCATAAAGTTAAAAAAATTAATTGACTTTTAACTTTATAACTTTATGAACTTTATAAACTAATTTATGTCTAAACGAGCTATTTTTGGAAAAAAGAATATTTTAGTAACAGGAGGGGCCGGATTTATTGGCTCGCATCTTTGTGATGAATTAATTAAAACATGCAAAGTAATTTGTATTGATAATTTTTCAACAGGAGATGAAAGAAACATTGACCATTTGTTAATGAATGAAAATTTTGAATTTATTCGTCATAATATTGTTGAGCCAATTATTTTAGAAGACTTGCCAGAGCTTCAGAAATTTAAAATTCAGTTTCAAGGAATTCAGGAAATTTATCATTTAGCATGCCCGATGTCTCCTAAAAATTTTGAACAAAATAAAATAGCAACTCTTTTAGCTAATTCTTATGGCATGAAAAATGCGCTTGATTTAGCTATAAAACATCAAGCAAAATTTATGCATTTTTCATCATCAGTAGTTTACGGTCCAAGGCGCGAATCAAAAAATGGCGCTATTCAAATTAAAGAAGAAGATATTGGTAAAGTTAACATATTATCTGCGCGAGCTTGCTATGATGAGGGAAAAAGGTTTGCAGAAACAATGGTAAAAGATTTTGGTGATGTTTATAATATTGATACAAAAATTATACGAGTTTTTAGAACATATGGTCCAAGAATGCGTCTTAATGATGATCAAATGATACCTGATTTTATAAATAATGCTTTAGACAATAAAAATTTAGTTGTTCTAGGCAATGAAAGTTTTACTTCTTCGCTATGTTATGTAAATGATTGCATAGACGCTGCAATTAAAATGATGGATACGGATTTGCCCGGTCCGTTAAATATTGGTTCTGACGTAGAAATAAATTTAACTGATTTGGCTCAGCAGATTATCAAAGCATTAAAGTCAAAGTCTAATATTGTTTATGATGAAGAAAAATTATTTATGACACCATTATGCTTGCCTGATATTACTCAAGCAAAAAATAAATTAGCATGGATGCCTGTTGTCACTTTAAAACAAGGATTAGAAAAAACCATTGATGATTTAAGAGCGAACAAGGGATTGAAGGGAATATAAATCAATGGTCAATTATCAATTTTCAATGATCAATAAATTATCAATTTTTTAATTTTCAAATTATTTGATAATT
>JAHJJO010000147.1 GCA_018822835.1 Patescibacteria group bacterium | reverse complement strand
CATAAGTAAAACATAGCCAGCTAAAGAAGAAGTCAAAATTTCTTTTTTATTTTTTTCTTCTGTTGTTTTTTTATGCGTTAAACAATAAATATAACCAAGCGCGACCATTAAGCTGATATAAGTAACCAAAGAATCAAATACTGCTAAATTTTGAATAAAATAAGCAACAAACAAACATATTAATAAAATAAAATTATTTAAGTCAATGTTTTTATTTTTGAAATTTTTTATTAAGTAATAACTAACAGCAACAAAAATAGATAAATAAGCAAGCAAACCAAGAGTGCCGCTTGTTGAAGCAATGTCAATTAGATTATTATGCGCACGATCAAAATAAGTTTCACTTCGCGTGTAATTATAAAATTTAGGATCAAAATGTTTGTCGAAAATAATAGCAAAATTCCCATAACCAGTGCCTAAAATAGGGTGATAAATAAAATCTTCAGCAGCTGTTTTCCATGAAATTAGACGTGTTTGAAAAGTTGGTTTATTAAAAGAGATGCTGTGTGTAATGCTATTTAAATATCTATTATTTTTTACAAAATCGCTTTTTTTATTAGCAAAAATAGTTCCAATCATTACTATTAATGCGATTAAAAACGTTAAACTAATAATTTTTTTTTTTTTATTTTTACTGAAAATTATATAAAGAAAAAATAAAACAGCAATACTTGTTCCAAGCCCAACATAAGCGCCTGATGTATTCGCGATTTTAAATGCCCAAAGCATTATCGCAATGCCAGCAATGCATAACGATTTAATACCCCAATTTTTTTCTGATAGCAATAAAATTAAAGCAAAATATATATTAAAAATTATATATCCGCTAACATAAGCTGTGTTGCCGATTGTGCTATATGAAATATGTTTAATTAAACCATATAAACTTATTGCAATCGCAACTGAAATAGAAGCAGTCAATAAACCACGCCAATCATTTTTAGTGCGAAAAACAGTAATGATAACCAAATATAAAATTAAAAAATGCGCGATATGAAAAACGCCAAGCATTCTTTCAATATCTCCCCAAAAACTTAAATTAAAATCAACGCCAAAAATACTAGATAGAAATATTGATGCTAAAAAAAAGAATAAACCAATAGTAATCAACGATTTTTTGGGTCGTGACTCAGGATATTTAACAATAAATAATAACCAGATAATAAATAAAATTTCAGTTAAAATATTGAAATAGATTTGTTTCCCAGTAATATATGGAAATAGCAAGCTTTTACAAACCAAAAAAATAGATAAAAAGCTTAAATAAACGCCTATTTTTAAAATTGTTAGATAGGATTTTTGAGACATAAATTAGTTATAAAGTTTATAAAGTTGAAAGTTATAAAGTAATTAGAAAATCTTTTTGGATTTAATTTTATTGAATTTAACTTTATAACTTTATGAACTTTATGAACTTTTAACTTTTTTCACTATCGCATCTGCCTTAATTTTGGCTTCTTGTTCTAAAAAAAATTTGTTGATTTTGGGAATTATAGATAACCATTTTTTTATTAAATTGATTATTGTTTTAATTTTAATTTTAGTTTTATCTAATAAATCATTAATTTTTTGCGCTGTTGCTTCACCGACTTTTTTAAATTCTTCCTGTTTTTCAGTAGACATATTTAAATAAATTTCTTCTAAATCCTGTTCAAGAATTTTTTCAATTTCCTCTTTGCGATGCTGTTTTTGCCTTTGCGCGTTTCCAGCCGCAACTATCCCCCCTGGTTCAGATGTTACTTCTTCTGTAATTATTTCTTGTTCATTAATTTTTTCCTGCGTTTTTTGAATATAATCAGTTTTTTCCTGTTCTTTTTTTTCCACGCCAACTCCTGACCGTTCAAATATTTTTTGTTTATGCTCAGCTGTTTGATTTGTCTTTTCCAAATTTTTTAATTGTATTTTATTATCAGACATAGAAGCGATTATCAATTAATAATTATCAATGTTCAATTTTGAATTAATAAAACTATATTTTTGTTCTTAGAAAATTGAAAATTAAATTGTTAATTGATCATTGAAAATTGATAATTGATTTCAAAATCTCCATCACCACTTTTGGATTTGCTTTTCCTTTAGTAGCGGCCATGGTTTGGCCTACAAAATATTGTAGCAAATTTTTTTTGCCTTGTTTGTACTGTTCAACTTGCTTGGGATTTTCGTTTATTATTTTTTTAATAACTTTTTTCAAACTTGCTTCATCATCAATTTGCTCAAGCCCAAGGTCTGACATGATATTTGTCGGGTCTTCGCCTTTTTGATACATTATTTCTAAAATTCGCTGACCTGCAGATGAATTAATTTTACCTTGATAAATAAGAGCAATTAATTCCGCAAAATTTTCAGGAGTTATTTTAATATTTTGAATTTGTAAACCATCTTCTTTAAGATGTTTAAATAATTCACTGATTAGCCAGTTACTCGTAATTTTAGCTAATTTATTTTTTTGTCTTTCCCATTCATCTCCTGTTGAATCAATCCATGCTCTTAGCTCCGAAATTACTTTTTCAGTATAATTAGCTAAATTTTTGTTATTTACTAAAATATCCGCTGTTGCCTCATCAAATTTATATTGCTCAATAAATCGTTTTTTCTTTTTATGTGGCAGTTCTATGAGTTTGCTTTTAATTTTATTTATCCATTTGTCATCAATTTTGATTGGTGGAATGTCTGGCTCTGGAAAATAACGGTAATCAGCAGAAGTTTCTTTTATTCTTTGGTGTATTGTTTTGCCTATATTTTTATTCCATCCGCGTGTTTCTTGTCTTAGCGGTTCATTGGCTTTAAGCGCGCTAATTTGCCTTTTGATCTCATAATTTATTGCTTTTTCAATTGCCTTAAATGAATTAATATTTTTTATTTCTATTTTAGGATTTAATTTATAATCTCCAATCGGCTTGATTTCGCAATTGCCTTTGTATTGCCACTTGCCTTTCTCCTGCACGCTCACATTGGCTTCGCAGCGCATTTCTCCTTTTTCCATATCAGCATTACTAATATCTAAATAGCGTAAAATTTGTTGATAAGTTTGGCAAAATTTTTTAGCCTCAGATGCGTTATAAATTACTGGCTCTGTGACCATTTCAATTAATGGCGTGCTAGATCTGTTAAAATCTATTAAAGTCCAATTTTTTTTAAACGGATGAGTTGATTTTGCAGTATCTTCTTCTAAATGAATTCTAGTAATTTTAATTTTTTTATCATCAATTTCTAAATATCCATCATAGCAAAATGGCAGATCATATTGTGAAATTTGATAACCTTTTGGTAGGTCAGGATAAAAATAATTCTTGCGGTCAAATTTAGATAATTTATTAATTTTACAATTCAAAGCCAAGCCAATTAAAATAGTCCACTCTATTGCCTGCTTGTTCGGATAGGGGAGTGTGCCAGGATGACCTAAACAAACAGGACAAACAGTAGAGTTTGGTTTTTTATTATTTATATCATTATCACATCTGCAAAACATTTTAGATTTTGTTTTAAGTTCAGCGTGAATTTCAAGACCGATTATAGTATTGTAGATCATAAATTTATTTAGTAACTACTCAGCTACCTTGAAATATTTATAAAACCTTAAATGCAAAACGCTTCAAGAACGCTGTCATTGCGAGGAGGAGTTCGCCGCAGGCGAATGACGACGAAGCAATCTTGTTTTTATCAGGCTAAAGAAACAAGATTGCTTCGCTTCGCTCGCAATGACAGCGTTGTTGTCACGCATTTTGTAAAAGTAGCTGAAAATTACCTATTTTCTAATCATCTTTCCAATAATTGATCCTTTGATTAAAAGATTAACTAAACCAGCGATTGCCATATAAATAACATAAGCAAAAGCAACATTCATCCATAAATAAGTTGCGAACATTCCTGGAAGAACGCTGACTACCCAAATTAGTCCACCAAATTTAGCGCCTCTTTTCCATCCTTTGTAAGGAATGCTGTTGTATAATATTACAAAAACAGCAACCAAAATTAGATTTAAGGCAAATCCACCGATAAAGCTTGTTAGCATGACTGATCCACCAGGCATTACTCCTGCCGCATATTTCCATGCAACAGTAGGTTTAATGGTGTAAATCCAGTTAAAGAGCCAGCCGCATGTTAGCGAGCCAAAAATAAATTCCACAATAGTTGCGACTAAAGCAGTCAATAAAACTTTTTGTTTGGTAATTCTACCAAACTTTTTAAATGTTTTTCCATTCATAATTTTGTTTTTTTCATAAACCAACAAATTTAAAAAATTTGTGGGAGTTTATGAAAAATATTAAATATTAAATAAAATTTTGCGTTTTAAATTTAAAATTGATAATTCGTAATTGATCATTGATTATATTATATCACCGATCCATTTTTTTGCAAAAAAAATAACCAACCCGCACTTCAATTTATTCACCTCCTTTAATTTGAAGTGGGGTTGGTCGGTTGTTAAGTATTACTCTTTTTTTGTTTACATTTATTTTTCCTCCATTATTAAAATAATATAACATTCCGCGCAGTTTACAAATTGCACAAGCATGTGCCTGGCAATTTCTACTTTTTGTGATGTCTTGCGGTGCGGGTCGCAGTGTGGACAATGCATATCTTGCCCGTCTATTTCAGAAAATACATCTGCCCCAACCATTAGAGGCAAATAAGATACTTTTGTTTTTTTCAGTTTTAAAGCCATTATTTTTCTCCTTTTCTTAAACCTCTAATGCTTTATCATACAAGATACATCGATTGTATTAGCGTAGTGCCACAAGTCATACAATTTATAAAACGTACAAGCAAATGCTTGTCAACTTCAATTTTTCTTAGCCCACAACACTTTGGACAATATAAAAATTGTCCGCTTGATATATTTACTTCTGACTCTACTATAAGCGGCAAATCACATATTTTTGCCGCCCTTAATTCTCCCTGTATTAAATCCATTACAACCTCCTCAAAATCATGACTTTGTCTTACTTACTTATAGCGTTTTGGCATCCTTTCGGATTTCTGCGAATCCTGCAATTTTTGGATGTGACGCTTTAATTCTGCTATTTCCTCATCCAGCCGTTGTCTCTGCTGTTTTATGTGTCGCGCAAGCTCAGCTGTTATTTTGAAATCTTCTATAATATGCGCTTTCTGTGGGCCATGCCAATTGTGCATACCCTCCAATGCTTTGGCGTGGCCTTTCAAATCCCTTGCTAAAACTGCGGGGTCCACGCCTTTTAAAATTTTAGTAGGCATAATTCTTTCCTCCTTTTTTTACTTTTTCATATCCTGACGAACAAATGATGTCGGTCTCCACGGATATCTGAGAAAGATTGAACCAAAACTTATAGCTCCAGCGCCTATTTGTCTTAATCGTTCAATATCTTCATATTCCCAAACACTTGGGCCTATAATTGGAATTAATGTTAGTTGAGTCAAACGTCTAACAAAATTCCATGTGTACGGCTGCGCTATTTTTCCAGAAATACCGCCTCCGCCAAAATGCTGAAATGGACTTTTGTGATAAGGGAAAACAATCTTCCATGGGACACTATTTATAGAAATTGCTTCAACAATGCCCTCAATGTCAGGAATAATTGTTTTAATATCATGCGATACTGACAATTTAAGAATAATTGGTTTATTCGTTTCAGCAGCCGCGATTTCGCAATATCTAATGATCGTTTTTGCGTCCAACTGTTTTGCGCTTGGACAAGAAACATTAATTTCTAATGCAACAAACTTGTGTTGCAACATCCATAACATTTCTCTTAGCTCAGCGACGTTTTCTGCAAAAATTGATCCAATGATTGATAATTTAGAAAAATCAATAGTTGGAGCAATGTTTTGCATCCACCATCGAATACCCTTATTTGGCAAGCCCATAGCATTAACAACTCCGTTATTTAAGAATCTAATACTTTTCCATGGTTTAGTAAATTTAAAATTCCCTTGACGTGGATGATAAGTCAAAGTTTTTAATACTATTGTAAACAACAATGATGGATCTAATAATCCAACCCAACGTAAAGGCCACTCCCAAGGATAACCTTTGCCATTAAAACCCAACGTGCCGCTTCCTGCCACATATTCAATTCTATGGCCATTTGATAGAGTAATCATTTTTGCCTCCTTTTCTGTAAATAAAATTTAATAGTTTATACAAAACCCTATAGGACCGCAAGCGTCCAACAGGGTAAACTATATTTGGTAATGAACTAAAATATATATTAAACCCAAAAAATTTCTTTGGGATAATTTGTTTTAAAATTTTTTATTTTTATCACCATTCTCTACATTGTGATTTTTTAACTTTTTGAATATATTTTAAAAAATTCTTGAAATCTTCAATGTCATTATGTAAAAATTTATAAACCAAATTTTCATTTAGACCTAAATAAGCGTGTACAGCCGTATTGCGAAAATTAACCATGCCTTTTATTTTTTCAGCATATTTTTTTGGCAAAACCTTTTCTTGAACAAGTAAAGGAATAATTTTACTATAACTTTCAGCTTTAATGCCTTTGTCAGATAAAATATACTGGCCTATATCTAAAATAGCTTCTATAGCTACAACTAATCCATAATTTACAGCCCAAAAATGTTCTTTATTATCTTTAATTTCTTTCAATGATAATTTTTGCAATTTTTTCAATCCATTATAAATTTCTAATAATTTATCTTTTTTCTCTTCTAATTTTTCTTTTAAAATTTTTGTCATATTTCAGCTATTCTTAAATTTAAAAAATAATTATAAGTATTTCGTAATTTTTTTGTATCTTCATATTCATGAAGAGTCGCGTTTTCAAACATAATTCGTTGAAATTTATTAGCAACATATAATTCCTTGCCTTCTACAACAACATTTTGCTTTAATAATGGCGCGGCTTGATTTAAAATCAAAAGCCCAATTTCTTTATTTGGATATATTTCATTAAATAAAACTGATAATTTTAAAGTTTTGTTTAAATAATTTTCTGGTTTTATTTTTTTATTTAACAACACAGCAATATCAACATCACTCTCAGTGGTTTCATCACCTCTTGCGTAAGAGCCATAAAGATAAGACAAAATAACTCCTTGCTTTTTTAATTTATTTTTAAAAATTTGATTTATTTTTGGCATAAATTTATTAATTTTTGTAACTACTTAGGTAATGACGGCTCCACAGCCTTTTGCTTAAATTTCTGCTTCACCCTGTTAGTCATTGTAGCTGAGTAGTTACGATTTTTTAACTTCCCGCCAAATTAATTCATGAATTTTTTCACGACTCATAATTTGATTATTTTCCATGCATTTAATTAAAGTAAAATCTGGATACGCGTTAGCGATTTCTAAATAAACTTTTTCAGCATTTTTGAGATGCTCTAAATCTGCTTCATGAATATCTCTTTTTTTGCCATGAATATAATCGCGATGTTTTTTATTGTCAACTAATTTTTGCGCTATTTTTGCGTCAACATGTAAAATTATATTTAAATCCGGTTTTGGAATTTGAAATATTTTATATTCAAAATTATACAGCCAATCAAAATATTTTTTTTTCTCTGCTTGATTTTTAATTTTTCCTCCCTGATGAGCCATATTTGCGGCTACATAACGGTCAGCAATGACAATTTTGCCTTGATCCAGCCATTTTTTTATTTTAAAACTTCCATCATATCTATCAACAGCATAAAAAACAGAAGCGCGATACGCTCCTACTTTATCAGCTAAACCATATTTGCTATTCAGATATTCTTCAATCAACCCGGCTGATTTATTTTTATATTG
>JAHJJO010000146.1 GCA_018822835.1 Patescibacteria group bacterium | reverse complement strand
TTTAAATAATTTAAAAAGCAAAGAAATTATAATAGATAAATATAAAATTAGCCCTAATAAACCGTTTTCTAAAAATATTTTTATATAATCATTATGGCTGGCTGTTGATCCGAATTGATGTCCTCGTTTTTGTAAAATTAGCTCTTCTGCTGTGCCTGTTCCATAACCTAAAATAATTTTTTGTCTAGCATACTTTAAACTATCTTTCCAAAGTTCAATACGCCAGCTAATTGAATCATATTTGTCGCTAAACGTATTATTAACTCTAAGATTAATTGGTTCAATTGTAAAATATATAAATAAACAACACACAAAAGTGATTAACAGTAATTTTCTATACTTTATAATTCCTATTAATAAAATAATTATTAATAAAGCAAGCCATGCTCCACGCGTGTAAGTTAGCAGCAATAGAATAGTAAAAATAGGAAGCAGGGCAATTAAAAAAATATTAAGCGTCTTTTTTTTATCACTTATGAGCAGTAAAAGTACTGATAAAGTTATTGGAATAATTAGATAATAAGCAAATAAATTTGGATGGCTAAATGTTCCAAGTATTCTGTTATAAACGCCTTCAAAAGGCACGTTAAGTCCTGTGTTTGTGTATAATTGGTAAAACGCGAACGCGCAGGGGATAATGGATGATAAAATAATTATTTTAATAAAACGCGCTAAATCTTGTTTTGTGTTTATTAATAAATAGCCGGCAAAATATAATAAAAATATGCTTGACAATCTGATATATTCTACAAAACTAATTGTCGTGTTAATTGAAGTAAAACAAGATATTAAAGCAATAAATAAAAATAACGATATTTGAGACAGTAAAGGAATGGTTTTTAATTTTTGATGATATTTAATAATAATAGCAATGCTAAAAAACACAGCTATAATTCCAAGCAAGTAAGAAAAATTAACAGCTATATTATAAATTTGAGCAGTCTGATTTTGCAATATATCAGCGCACGGTCTGATAATGATTAGTAAAAATAATCCTAATTTAGGATTAAATAACATAATTAAAATTAAATAGCACAATAATATCAGCAGAAAAGAGTTAATTAGTCCAAGCTGTAAAATTGGAAGAAGTATTGCTAAAATAATTGTAATAATTAGTAAAATTTTTATTTTGTTCATAAATATGGTAAGATTAGTTTGTGGCTTATTGTGAAATTATGAATTTAATTCCTAAAAAGCTAAGAAGCTACAAGCTAATTTTACCATATTTATGAAAAAAACAATGCCTAAAGACGCGACAATCGCGATAACTTATAAATGCAATGCCAGATGCGTGATGTGTAATATTTGGCAAAAGGAGAAAAAACCAGAACTTGCCTTGGAAATTTACAAAAAACTACCCTCAAGTTTAGAAGAAATTAATATTACAGGCGGTGAGCCATTTTTGCGTTCTGATTTACCTGAAATTATTAATGTTATCAATAAAACATGTAATTATCCGCGTATTATTATTTCCACAAATGGACTTTTGCCAGACATACTTGATAAAAGTCTTGCAAAAATTCAATGTTATTCAAAAAATAATATCGGGATTGGATTGTCTTTGGATGGAATAGGGGGCAAGCATGACAAAATAAGAGGAATACCCGGAGCTTATAGTAAAGTTTTACAAAGTTTAGATGTTGTTAAAAAAAATAATTTTAAAAATATCAGGCTTGCGTTTACTATGAGTGATTTGAATTTTAATGAACTTTTAAAAGTTTATGAATTAAGCAGAAAATTAAAAGTTGATTTTTCATGGATTGTAGCGCAAAGTTCTTCCCATTATTTTGGCATTAATATTAAATTAACAGCAGATAATGCTAAAAAAAATATTAAAGATTTAATACAAAAGCAACTAAAATCATGGAGACCCAAAACGTTAGCCAGAGCTTACTTTTCAAACGCGCTTTATGAATTTATTTTTAAACATAAATATCCATGGCAATGCCAGGCTATGAATAGCTCGTTTTTTTTAGATCCGTATGGTGATATTTATCCATGTAATGCTTTAAACCAAAAAGCGGGAAATATTTTAAGCCAATCTTTTCAGGAAATTTGGTTTTCTAAGGAAGCTGATAAAATTTGTGAAATAACTAAAAAATGTCAAAAGTGTCTAATGATTTGCAGCGCTCGTGAAACTATTAAAAAACATTGGTTGCAAGTTGGCTGGTGGATTTTAAGACACAAAAGATATAAATCTCAATAATCAATAATCAAGTATCAATAAATTATCAAATTTTCAATGATCATTTAAATACTTGATTATTTACCCTGTTAAATAATTTTGACCATCCTCAGTTTTTAACTTAGAAAACTGGGGATGGTCAAAATTCCTGTTCCACAGGATTTAACAGGGTGAATTGATCATTGAAAATTGATTATTGAGAATTGTCTAAGTTTAGTTTAGTTATTGATTTTTCTCTAAAAAGCTGTTTTTGGGATGTGATGTCTATTAATACGCAACATAATATTTTATGAAGATTCTTCAAATAAATAAATTTTTTTATTTAAATGGCGGGGCAGATAAATATTTTTTTGAAGTAAGTAAATTATTAAAAAATCACGGGCATAAAGTGATTTTTTTTAGCATGAAAAATCAAAAAAATTTATTTTCTAAGTATGAAAAATATTTTATAGATTATATTGATTTTTCTAAAGCTAAATTTTCTTTTAATGCGCTAAAAAACATTGGCAGGACAATTTATTCTTTAGAAGCAAAAAGAAAAATAGAAAAATTAATTAAAGATGCAAATCCAGACATCGCACATATTCACAATATTTATCATCAAATTTCTCCATCTATTTTGCATGTTTTAAAAAAATACAACATTCCAGTGGTAATGACCTTACATGATTATAAACTAATTTGTCCAAGCTATAATTTAACAAACGCGCTTAATTCAAAAATAATACTTTGCGAGAAATGTAAAAAACAAAAATATTATAATTGCTTTTTAAATAAGTGCGTAAAAAATTCTTATTTTGCAAGCGCATTGAATTGTTTAGAAGCATACATACATAATTTTTTAAAAATTTATGAAAAAAATATTGATAAATTTATCGCTCCGAGCCAATTCATGAAAGACAAGTGCGTGGAATTTGGAATTAATGCTGATAAAATTATTGTTTTGCCAAATTTTGTAAATAAATCAGGAATCAGGAATCAGGAATTAAGAATTAGGAATAATGAATTAGGAATAATGAATCATAAATTAGAAAATTATATTTTATATTTTGGAAGATTGTCTAAAGAAAAAGGGATTGATACGCTATTAAAAGCAGTCAGTCAATTATCAATTATTCACCCTGTTAAATCCTGCAAAGCAGGTGCGAAGCAATTTAACAGGGTAAATTATCAATTACGAATTGTAGGAAGTGGAGATTTAAGACTAAAATTTGAAAAGCTCGCTAAAAAATTAAATATAAAAAATAAAATCAAATTTTTTGGTCATTTAGAAGGTGAGGAGTTGCAAAAAATAATAAGAGAAGCTATGTTTGTTGTTGCGCCTTCTATTTGGTATGAAAATTGTCCATTATCTATTTTAGAATCTTTTGCTTTAGGCAAGTCTGTTATTGCTTCAAAAATAGGCGGAATTCCAGAATTAATTAAACATAGTGAAACTGGTTTGCTTTTTGAACCTGGAAACGCTAAAGATTTGGCCAATAAAATAGAATGTTTGTTAAACAGACCAGACAAGATTATTAAAATGGGACAAAATGCTCTTAAAATAGTACGAGAAAAATTTAACGCTGATGAGCATTACAAAAAATTGATCAAAATTTATGTTCAACATCTTGGGGGCTAAACAAGAATAATTATCATTTGATACAAGAAATTTGATTTATTTTTTTATTTGCGATAGCATTTAATTATGAACTTAGTAAAAATAAAATTATTATATTTTTTTATTTTGCTATTATT
>JAHJJO010000145.1 GCA_018822835.1 Patescibacteria group bacterium | reverse complement strand
TTTTTGGATATGATGTCTATAATTACATTCAACTCCTTTTTTTTACAATCCCCAAGTGTTTATAAGCAGCATCTGTGGCAAGTCGACCGCGTGGAGAGCGGTCTAAAAAGCCAATTTGCATTAAATATGGCTCATAAACTTCTTCAATTGTTGCTACATCTTCTCCTGTAGCAGCAGCAATAGTGTTTAATCCAACTGGACCTCCATGAAATTTATTAATAATTATTTCTAAAATTTCTCTGTCAATTAAATCTAATCCTAATTCATCAATGCCAAGCGCTTGCCATGCTTGTTCGCAGGTATTAAAATCTATTAATCCATTATTTTTAATTTCACAATAATCCCGCACCCTTCTTAATAATCTATTTGCTACCCTTGGAGTTCGACGTGAACGTTTGGCAATTTCCGCAATCGCTGCATTGTCTTTTATTACTGCATTTAACAAGCCAGCATTATGTTTAATAATTTGTTCTATGTCGTCATGTTTATAAAAATTCAAATGATTAATTAAGCCAAATCGATCTCTTAATGCTGAAGATAAACGGCTTATTTTGGTTGTGGCGCCAATAATTGTAAAATGAGGCAAATCAATCCGCAATATTTTTGCTGAAGGTCCTTTGCCAATTATAATATCCAAAGCGTAATCTTCCATTGCCGGATATAATATTTCTTCTATTCCTTTATTCAGCCGATGTATTTCATCAATAAATAATACATCATTTGCTTGCAGGTTTGTTAAAATAGCGGCCAAATCTCCGCTTTTTTCAATTGCAGGTCCAGATGTAATTTTAATATTTCTATTAGATTCATTAGCAATAATATGAGCTAAAGTAGTCTTTCCTAATCCAGGCGCTCCATATAACAAGATGTGTTCAATTGGTTCTTGTCTTTTTTGAGCAGCTTGAATAGTAATTTTTAAGTTTTCTTTTATCCTATTTTGACCAACATAGTCTGCTAATTTTTTTGGCCTTAAAGTTAAATCCAATGTTTTGTCATTGTTTATTTTTTTGCTATTTACGATGCGAGCTTGTTGATTTGTAGGCATAATAGAATAAGACACCGAGTGTCTGCGAATTAATTTATCAAAATAATATATTGTTTACAGAGCAATATTATCCAACTATTAACACAAACTTACTCGACACTCGGTGTCTGCTATGTTTTTATACAACAACTAATTAGTTTCTGCGTAAAAACTAAATAATCTCTTTAAATCACAAAGCATTCAAAAAATATTGCAATTTAATAACCAAATCGTTTTTAACAATAAAACAATCCAATAACGCTGTCATTGCGAGCGAAGCGAAGCAATCTCGTCTTTATTGCGACTTAAACGAGATTGCTTCGCTTCGCTCGCAATGACACTATTCTTACACTTCCTTGCGTTTAAAACGGTTGTTATTGCATTTTTACACAGGAACTAATTAAGCAATTATGAGTTGCGCAACAAATTTTTAATTTCTTTTACCAATTCTGTTGGCGTGATTTGCGATTTTATTAAATAACTATCAGCGCCACATTTTTTTGCATATTTAATGTCTGCATCTTGCGCGCTATTTGAAACAACAATTATAGGGGTAAAGATTTTATTTTCTATCTTTAGTTTTTTAAGAGCTTGGCATCCATTCATTGCAGGCATAACTATATCCATAATAATAACATCAAATTTTTGTTCAATGGCTAATTTAATTCCCCAAGCTCCGTTTTTAGCTGTTTCAACTTCATAGCCTTCTTTTTCTAATCGCAATTTATACATTTTAAGAATATCCTCTTCATCTTCAATTATAAGTATTTTTTTAGACATAAGTTTTAGTAATCAGTAACTGGTAATTAGTAAATTGTGAATATTAAATTATTAATTACTCCTATTGCCAGTTACTAATTACCGATTACATATTACCAGTTACTAATAATTAGTAAAGCAACAGTCTTCTTATGTCAAAGCAATTTAGAATTTTTGCAACTACTCAGCTGCTTTTACAAAATGCGTGACAACAACGCTGTCATTGCGAGTGAAGCGAAGCAATTTTGTTTCTTTAGCCTGATAAAAATAAGATTGTTTCGGTCGTCGTTCGCCTTGGGCGAACTCCTCATCGCAATGACAGTGCTATTGGAGCGTTTTGAATTTAAGATTTTGTAAATTTACAGTAGCTGGGTAGTTACGAATTTTTTTACTCTTGCATTTTTTTCAAAGTATACTTATATAAAATAATGCTCTTTAAAAACTGAATATTAAATAAAAACGATAAAAAATTATACAATAAAATTTTTAAGGGTAAGGAGGAAAAAATGCCAATGTCAAAAGATTTTAAAAAGCGTTTGTATCTAAAGTTGCCAGATATTGTTGAACATTTTGGCACCCCGTTTCATATTTACGATGAAAAGGGGATTATTCAAACTGGAGAGGAGGTGAAAAATTATTTTTCTGAAGTTTCCGGCTTTCAGGAGTTTTTTGCGGTTAAAGCAAATCCGAATTTTAAAATTTTGAAAATTATAAAAAAATTAGGGTTTGGTTTTGACTGCAGTTCTATCCCAGAGTTAATTTTAGCTCGTCAAACAGGAGCTCAACCTGAAAAAATTATGTTGTCATCAAATAACACTTCTTTGGAAGAGTTTGGGTGGGCGGCTTTGAATGGTGGATGTATTTTAAATCTTGACGACATTACTATGATTTCCAAAGTTCCTAAATTTCCAGAATTGATCTGTTTTCGGTATAATCCTGGCAAACGACGGATTGGTAACGAAATCATTGGCAATCCGGCAGACTCAAAGTATGGTGCCCGTCATGACCAAATTGTTGATGCTTATCGTTTAGCTATTAAGCGAGGAGCAACACGATTTGGATTGCATACAATGATTTGTTCTAATCAGCCTAAGTTGCGATACATGGTAGAAACAGTTGAAATGTTACTGGAAATCGTGGAAATGATTTCTACTAAGTTAAATATTAAATTTGAGTTTATCAATATGGGCGGAGGAATCGCTATTCCGTATAAGCCCAAAGATAAATTTTTTAATATGTCAGCTCTTGCAAATGCAACTAAGCGTTTGTTAGCCGAATTTGAACAAAAATTTTGGTACAAACCCAAATTTTATATGGAGTCTGGTCGTTATATGACAGGACCTCATGGAGTATTAGTAACAAAAGTTATTAATCGTATGAGCAAATACAAAGAGTTTGTCGGAGTTGACGCTTCTTGCATTTCATCAATGATGAGGCCGGCAATATATTATCCAGATGGAGGATATCATCATATTTCCGTTTTTGAAAAAAATGATGGTCCATTTGAGATAGTAAATGTAAATGTCGTTGGTTCAGCTTGCGAGAACAATGATCAGTTTGGCAGGGACCGTGAACTTCCAAAAATTTCTGAAGGCGACATTGTGTTGATCCATGACACAGGCGCTCATTGTTACGCAATGGCTTCCAATTACAACGGCCGTTTGCGTCCAAAAGAATTAATATTGCGCGAGGATGGAGATGTTAGCTTGATCCGCCGCGCAGAAACAATCAATGATTATTTTAGAACTCAAAGCGATTTCACGCCAGAGGTTCTGAGATTTTTAGAAAAAAAGTAGGAGGTGATTTTTATATAAGCTTAAATTTTTTGTTTCGAAAAAATAAATAATGGAGGTATTGGAAAATGAAAATTATTGTTTCAAAAAGAATTCAGAATCTTCCAGGTTACGCCTTTGCTGAGGTTGACAAAAAAGTGGCAGAAGCAAAAGCGAGCGGAGCAGATATTATCGATTTCGGCGTTGGTGATCCAACAGATGACACGCCAGAGTTTATTAGGGACGCGTGTAAGGTGGCCATTGATAAAAGGGCCGGCTCAGGTTATCCAAGTTATATTGGCTCCTCAGAATATCGATCAGCTATTAGCAGATGGGTTAATAATCGTTTTGGGGTTATCCTTGATCCTGAAACAGAAATTTGTTCAACCATAGGAGCTAAAGAGGGAATATTTCATTTTCCTCTTGGGTTTGTAAATTCTAGAGATTATGTATTATGCCCTTCGCCTGGATATCCACCCTATGGGCGTGGCACGCTTTTTGCCGGAGGAATCCCGTGGTTTTATCCGCTTCGGGAAGAAAATAATTTTTTTCCGGATTTTACAAGAATTCCAGAAAAAAACCAAGCCAAAAAAATTAAAATTCTTTGGCTCAATTACCCCAACAACCCTACTGGTAAAACAGCTAGTATTGAAATGTATTTTGAGGCTATTGAGTTTTGTCGTATGCACAATATCGTCCTTGCTTCGGATGAATGTTACAGCGAGATTTATTTTGATAAACCACCAGTATCTTTACTTCAATGTGGCGACGGGGATGGAATGGTGGTTTTTCAGTCGCTTTCCAAGCCGAGCATGATGACTGGCTATAGAGCTGGTTGGGTAATGGGAGATTCAAGAATCATAGATGTTTTCAAAAAAGTGAAAACCAATATTGATTCTGGCACTCCAACTTTCATTCAAGACGCGGCCATTGCTGCATTACAAGAACCAATCCATGTTTCTGATATGAGAAGAGAATATCAGAAACGGCGGGATGTTTTGATTAAAGCTTTGACTTCAATCGGATTGGACAAATGCGAGCCAGAAGGAACTTTTTACATTTGGCAAAAAGTTCCAAAAGGAATGAACTCTTTAGGTTTTGCTGAGTTGTTACTGGAACAATGCGAAATAGTAGTTACTCCAGGTGAGGCTATTTCAGAGGTGGTAGCAGATGGAACAAATCCTGGCCGAGATTTTGTTCGCTTTGCTTTGGTTCCTTCCTTGGAGAGAACTAAAGAGGCGGCGAAGAGAATTAAAAAATTAAAATTTTAGGAGGTACAAGGAATGAATAAGGTATTAGTTACTGGAGCTGCGGGTCGGATGGGCTCTCGGATCGCCTACCTGACCCTGGAAGATCCTTCGCTGGAATTAGCAGGAGCCATTGAGCGGGAAGGACATCCATCCTGCGGAGCAGACATGCTATCAGATGACTACTTTGGACAAGCTCTTCAA
>JAHJJO010000144.1 GCA_018822835.1 Patescibacteria group bacterium | reverse complement strand
TTTTAGACATCCATGCAATTCCAAATATATTTTTTAATATTTTAAGCGCTTTGTTAACATTTTTTGTTTCAATAAATATTCTTTCTCTGAGAAAATAAATTTGAAAAATAACTCCTTCCTTTTTTAGAAGCAATATAATATTTTGTTTGATTTTGTTTTTTAATTCTTGTTGTACGCCTGGTGATTTAAGGAAAATCTCCCCAAAGGCCAAAAGAATTCCTTGCTTCGTCTTGCTTTTATTGTTTTTCATTGGGGGCATAATAAATAACGCAAAAATCTCTCCCGAGAATATCGGGAGGACAAGCGAAATACAAAATAGGCATCAAGAAACTAAGTTTCCCTTAATAACTATTTTGGACTTTTATAATATTAATGATTGTTTATAGCATTTTGAAACTCGTATAATTTTTAGTTGGAAACTTAGTTTCTGATACAAATAAAAATTAATAATATGCATAATCTTTTTATAGTTTATCAACTGGGTCCCATCCGCCTTTATTCCATGGATTGCATCTTAAAACGCGCCATAAAGCTTTTCGACCGCCTTTTATAATGCCATATTTTTCTATGGCAATTATTGCGTAATTTGAACAAGTTGGTTTAAAGCGGCAATAGCCATGAGGAAAAAATATTTTAAATATTCCATAATCAAAAGACAAAGTTTTTTGATATATTTTTAAAATTTTAATTACTAGATAACGGGAAAGCATATAAGCATTTAAACATCTAAATTTAAACATTTTGACATTGATTTGTATCTTGTTGTTTATATAATTTCAACCATCTAAAATGATCTTCAATAGACTTGTCAATGATTTGATATTTTTTGCCTAAAATTGGCGGAAGAGTAATTATAACACAATCATAGCCAGTTTTCATAAAAGGTAATTTTGAACAAATAATCTCCCTGACTTGTCTTGTAATTTTATTGCGTTGAACGGCTTTTTTACTAATTTTCATCCCAACTAAAATGCCAAATCTATTTTTATCTAATTTATTAAACACTAATTTAACGCCTATTATTTTATCATAACTAGATCTCCCATTAGCAAAAACATTATCAAATTCTTTATTTTTAGTAAGACGATTAATTCGTTTAAACATAAAGAAGTAATCGGTAATTAGTAATAGGTAATTAAAATTGATTACCTATTGCCTGCCACCAATTACCAAGCTATTTTGATAATGTTTCTCTGCCTTTATCTCTTCGGCGTTTTAATGTATCACGGCCATCTTTGGTCTGCATTCTTTTCATAAAGCCATGTTTTTTTTTAGCCCGACGTTTGTTAGGCTGATAAGTTCTTTTTGGCATAATGTATTAGTCTATTGACAAAAATAAAAATATATGCTAAGATAAATTATTATTAAAAAAGCTATTCAGAATTTTGCCTGGAAGTAACGAAAAAGTCAACCGACCCTCCTTGGTTATTTTTTCGTTTAAATGGAGCAAGTCTCTGGCTTCTAGGTAATATTCTGAATAGAGTTAATGATGCTCTAAACAAATTTCAGTGTTTAGGGCTTTTTTTATGCAAAAAGTAATCGTTTGCAATTCCTCAGAATTAAATTTTTGCAAAACAAATTTTTCTAATGGCATTTTATTCATATTTTCCGAGCGAATGCCAATTCTCACTCGTTGAAAATTCGTTGTTTTAAGATAATTAATTATTGATTGCACACCATTATGTCCTGCGCTTCTGGAATTAACAGCAATTTTGTATTTGCCAAAATCAATGTCAACATCATCATGAATTACAGTTAAAATGTCAGACAAATTACTATTTTTAACCCTTATAAATTTTAATTTTTTAGGCAATAATTTATAGTATGACAAAATTAAATTTGCGGTTTGACCTGAATTATTCATAAATCCTAATGGCTTAACAATAAAATTATTTTCATATTTACAAATCAAAGCGTTAAATTTTTTATTCATTTCCCAGCACAAATTATATTTTTTTGATAAAAAATCCACTGCCATAAAACCGGCATTATGTCGTGTATTTTTATATTGCTCTCCTGGATTTCCAAGTCCTATAATAATGCGCATAATAAATAATGCAAAATGCAAATTCAAAAACCATGAAATGTTCCTTTTTGTCATCCTCGCGAAAGCGGGGATCCAGTGTTTATTATGTTAATCTGGATCCCCGCTTTCGCGAGGATGACAATTTAGAGACGTTTCATAATTTAAGTGCTTATTTTAAATACCGTTGTTTATTCATAACATGTTCGTCAAAACTTTTGGAAAAGATTGTTTCTCCTGTATCTGATCTGCTTAAAAAATAATTATATTCAGTATATTCGGGATAAATAGACGCTTTAATTGCCATTAAACCTGGATTAGAAATCGGTCCTGGCGGCAGGCCGGTATTTTTGTAAGTATTATATTGAGAATCAATTTTTGTATCCTCTAATGTATATTGCGGCTTATTAATACCTAAAATATAAGCTAAAGTAGCGCATGATTCTAATGCCTGTCCATTTTTTATTCTATTCCAAAAAATTCCAGAAACAATCTTCATATCTTTTTCTGTTTTTACTTCTTTTTCAACAATAGATGCCATTATAATAATTTCATGAATTGTTTTGCCTTGCTTCGTAATGTCATCGCGCATTTCTTGAGTTAATTTTTTATCAAAATTACTTAACATTTTATTGATTATGTCTTCCGTGCTGGCATTTTGAAAAATTCTATAAGTATCTGGAAATAAATATCCCTCTAAATTTGCGGAAACAGTCCCGCCCCAGTTCGCTTTGTCGGACAAAGCGAACTGGGGCGGGACTGTTTCCGCCTCAACTTTATCAATAAATTCTTTTTTAGAAATAATATTTTCTTTTTCAAGATACGCGCCAATATCGCGCGCATTCCACCCTTCAATAATTGTAATGATTTTTTCTTTGTTTAATGTTTTGCCTGTGATTAAAATTTCAACAATTTTTTTAATTGGCATTTGTTGGCTTAGAATATAATCGCCTGCTTGCAATTTAGATTCAAGATTATTTTGCCAAACATAAATTTCAAAATAAAATTTTGATTTAATTAATTTAGCGTCTAATAATGTTTGCCCTATTTGTTTAACGCTTTGACCGCTTAAAACAGTAAATTGAATTTCCGCGTTATTTTGATTGGACGAAGAATTAATGTGATAATAATAAAAAACAAGATTAGTAATGCTAAAAATGAAAATGAAAATTATGAAGAGTTTAAGATATTTGAACATAAAAACGCATAACGTAGAACGCATAACGTAGAACGCAAAATACGTTCTTATGAACTAATTACATTAACTATTTTAGCGGTTTTTAGTTGGTTGTTAAATTTTCTTAATTTTTTTGTTGTAAATTTAACAATACCAGGCGCGACAGCAAACAATGTGTCGTCTTTACCTTTTTTTACATTTAAACCAGGGTGAAATTTTGTTCCTCTTTGTCTAATTATAATAGCCCCAGCTTTTGCAAGTTGGCCGTCTGATAATTTTACGCCTAAACGTTTACTTTTTGAATCGCGACCCAACGCTGTTGAACCGCCTGCTTTTCTATGAGCCATAAAATCAATTATCAATTATTCACCCTGTTAAATCCTGCAAAGC
>JAHJJO010000143.1 GCA_018822835.1 Patescibacteria group bacterium | reverse complement strand
ATCAACAACAAATGCCAAATCTCTAATTACAGGCGGATATTTTGGAATTTCTTGATATTTTTTCTCTGGTTTATTTTTAATAATATTAAATAATTTTTTTAAACTAATTTCAGCTATTGCAACCTGTTTTTTAATGCCTAATTTTTGACCAATGTTTTTATTAAACCTAGAAACAAAGCCGATTTCGTAGTTTTGAACAGAGATAGAAACTAAGTTTCCAAATAATTTGAAAGCTGAATTTCCTGCTTTCAAATTATTTGGAAACTTAGTTTCTTTAAACTCAACTTGCAAATCAAAATTATCTAATAAAAATTCTACAATGCCTTTTAGTTTGCTAAAATTATTTGCTTCGTTATTATTAGCCAAAATAATACCTAATGTATTTTCTTGATGTGGCAATTTATCATTATTTTTATCACTTTTATTTAATGCTCCTGAAAAATTTAAAAAAACATTTCCAATTTCAAATAATTTAATATTTTCATATTTTGCCTGATTCAACTTAATATTATCCAATAAATTTGGAATTAAACTTTGTCTAAGCATTGTATGCTGACTAACAATTGGATTAGCTAATTGAATATAATTATGCAAACTAATGCCCAATTTATCTAATTGTTTCTCACCAACAAATGAATAATTATAAACCTCTGTTAATCCAGCGCCTTGAGATAAAATATTTTTTATTTCTCTTTCTAATGCTTTTTCTTGATTAATTTTAGGAGCTTTAATCATCGCAACTGGCATTTCTGGCTTTAAATTATTATAACCGTAAATTCTGGCAACTTCTTCAACAATATCTTCTGGAATGGAAATGTCTTTAGCGCGCCAAGTTGGGACACACACGGATAGAGCTGAAGAGCACTGAATAGATGCGGGATTCGACACTAAGTATCCTGTTGGACGCTTAGTGTCCACATGTGTATTTATATTTATTTTCTTATTTTTCTTTTTGCTCTTTTCATTCTTGTTTATCTCCACTCCAAACCCTAAACTCTCCAAAATTTCTACAACTCTATTCTCTTTAATTTCCTGTCCAATTCTTTTATTTAACCAATCCAAATCTAGTTGAATTGTTTTTTGATTTATATCAAAATTTTTCTCATCAGCTAAATTACTAATAATTTTTGCGTTAGCGTTAGTGCATGTTTCTTTAATTAATTCTACAATTCGCGCCAAAGCTATTTCGCATAAATTTGGATCAAGAGATTTTTCAAAACGCATAGATGCTTCAGTGCGTAAACCAAGTTTTTGCGCTGTTTTTCTTACTGAAATAGCGTTAAAATTCGCTGATTCTATTAAAATAGAATTTGTTTTATCATCCACTTCACTATTTACGCCGCCCATTACTCCGGCAATCGCAATTGGCTTTTTTTCATCCGCAATAACCAGCATGCTTTCATCCAATTTTCTCTCAACTCCATCTAATGTCTTTATAATTTCATTTTGTTTTGCATTTCTAATGATTATTTGGGTATTATTTTTTTGAGCCTTTGAATTTGTTTTAAAATTGGAAATTGGAAATTGGAAATTATTTGGAAATTGGAAATTGGAAATTGGAAATTTGCCTTTGATTTTCCCAAAATCAAAGGCATGCGTGGGTTGCCCTAATTCCAACATCACATAATTTGTAATATCAACAATATTATTAATTGGTCTCATTCCAACAGCCATTAATCTTTTTTGAATCCATTCCTGAGAATCTTGTATTTTAATTCCATTCATGGCTATTGCCATATATCTTGGACATAATTTTTGATCTTCCACTTGCGCGTTAATTGTGGATTGTGGATTTTGGATTTTGGATTTGTTTGAAAATTGAAAATTGGAATTTGTTTGAAAATTGAAAATTGAAAATTTATTATCAATCATGTCTATGTTTAAAAAAGCAGCGATCTCTCTTGCCATTCCATAATGCCCCCACAAATCTGGCCGATTAGTAATAGACTTATTATCAACTTCATAAATTACATCGTCTAGTCCTAATGCCTTAATAACAGAAGTGCCATTTTTTATACTTTTGTCAAAAAATCGAGCGCTTACTCCTTCTTTTAGTAATCCTAATTCTTGATCAAGGCAAAACATTCCCTCTGATGTTTCTCCGCGAAGTTTTGTTTTTTTTATTTCTTGGCCATTTGGCAAAACAGTCGGCGCCAAAGCAACTGGCATTTTTTGCCCAATTTTTATTTTAAGCATCTGTCCAAAAATAATTTGCCTAAAATCATTTTCTCCAACATCAACTTGGGCAATGCTTAATTTGTTGGCATTAGGATGGTTTTTTATTTCTAAAATTTCTCCCACAACAACACCATCAAGATTTTCACCTTGTTTTTCTATTCCATCAATCTCTACAGTGTGCATTGTTAAACGCAAACCCAACTCCTCTGGAGTAATATTTTTTGGAATATTAACAAAATCTTTTAGCCAATTCAATGAAAGTAACATGTAACATGTAACATATAACATGACACGAGTATAAAATATTAATGTGAATTTTATGTTACGTGTTACATGTTACGTGTTATATGGTTTAAAATTGTTTCAAAAACCTCAAATCACCGCTATTAAATAATCTAATATCATTAATTCCATATTTCATCATTGCTAATCTTGTTAAACCCAAACCAAAAGCAAAGCCAGAATACTTTTTTGGATCTATACCTCCATATTTTAAAACATTAGGATGCACCATGCCGGCTGGTAACAATTCTAACCACCCACTATTTTTACATGCAGGACATTTTTTGCCATTACAAATAGTGCATTTAATATCAAGCTCAATCCCTGGTTTAACAAAAGGAAAATATCCGGGTCTTACACGAACTTCCATATCTTTTTTAAAAATTCCCTTTAATAATTCTTTCATTGTGGCAATTAAATTTGTAATTGAAATATTTTTATCAATCATAAGACCCTCTAATTGATCAAAAGTGTGCTCATGGCAAGCATCAGTTGCTTCACAACGAAAAACTCTGCCAGGCACAACACATTTTAATGGCGCGCCGTATTTTTGCATTGCTCTAATTTGAACTGGTGAAGTATGAGTACGCATCACTAAATCATTGGTGTTAATTTGCCCATTTTTTTTCGTTTCTTTCCGTGTGTCTACATAAAAAGTATCCTGCATATCTCTTGCTGGATGATGTTTTGGAAGATTTAAAGCTTCAAAATTATAATAATCACTTTCTAATTCCGGACCTTCTTCAATAACAAAACCCATAGAAGTAAACAAATTTTCCAGTTCATTTTGAACAATAGTAATAGGGTGCAAATGACCTTTTTCTATTTTTTCTCCAGACAATGTTACATCTGTAAATTCTGACGCGCTGGAGTTAAACTCCGAAGCTTCGGAGTTTAACTCCTTAAACTTCTTTTGTAATTCGTTTTTAATTTGATTGGCTAATTTACCAATTTTTTCTCTCTCTTCTATTTTTAAATTTTTTAGCTCACGCAAAATTTTAGTAAACTCACCTTTTCTACCTAAATATTTAATTTCCAAATCACGCAAAACTTTTTTTTCTTTTGCATCTTGAAGTTGGTCTAATATTTTTTGTTTTAAATTATTTAATTTATCTTGTGTATTCTTGACAAACATATTTTATTATGTTGATATATAAAATCGCAATTAATTTTGCGAACTGCTTTTTATAAAGCAGAATATAAAATTTAGGAGGATTAAAATGGGAATATTTGGAACTCGTGGGGTTAATCCAGATGGAATCCCTGATAAGGCTCGAGAATTTATTGATGTTTTAGATAAGTTACTCGTTCCTGGCTTGAGCAATAGCCAAAAAAATGAAATATTTGAGCAAGAATTTAAGAAATTTGTAGAAGAAACTCGAAGCTACAGAAAAGATGATTCTATCTGCTATGGCTGTTGGATTAGGTAATATAGACTGAACTGCCAACAACAACCTCATCCATAATGTTAAATGTTAAATACTTTAATATTATACAACATGGATGGAGTTATTTTTTTTACAACAAAATTCTTTCAATTAAATTGAAGAATACTTTAATTTATTGTCAGCGTATTGGTGGATAAGTGAAGCAAGTAAAGTCTGATAAGGCATTCCTTGTTCCGCAGCTTTTGATTTTACTTTTAATAAATCTTTTTCTGTCAATCTAATATTGATATTTTTTGATTTTTTTAAAGTTTCTTTTGCAATTGCCGCGTATTTCCTTTTCGCGCTTTCTAAATTTTTAATACTGACAAATTGTCCAGTTTCAAAATCTTTTAAAATTTGTTTTTCTTCTTTGTCTAATTTAATATGTTTCATATTATTTTTGAATCAAATATTTTTTAGTTGCCTTGCTACTAGGAATTATAGTTTTTAAAAAAATTTGATTTACATCCTCCACAAAAGGCACTAAATACGCATAGTTATTTATTTCTATTATATATACTTTTTGATTGGGATACTTTCTTTTATTTTCTATTATATCT
>JAHJJO010000142.1 GCA_018822835.1 Patescibacteria group bacterium | reverse complement strand
TAAATTATTTTTTATAAAATTAAATAGCTTATTTATTCCCTTATTTATTCCCCCATTTATTCCCCCATTTATTCCCCCATTTATTCCCCCATTTATTCCCCCATTTATTCCCCCATTTATTCCCCCATTTATTCCCCCATTTAAATCTTTATCACTTTTTTTATAAAAATCAATAACAAAAGCCCCTACTTTTTCACTAAAAACAGGGGCTTTATTGCCATTTTTTTTGCATGCTTCAATAATGCGCTGAAAACCAGTTCCCCAACCCTCTATGTAATCAATATTCTTAAAAATTTTTGCTATTAATTTATTTCTCGGAACAGACCTATTTTCAATTAATAAATTTTGGATAGTTATTTTTCTTGGTAATAATCCTGGACTCCAAATTTCTAACTTATCATCAAAAATTCTTATTTCTACCTCGCCTGTTTCTTGATAATCACGATGGCAAATAGCATTTACAATTGCTTCCCTTAAAGCTTTTATTGGATAATCCCAAACTTCGTCCCGAGCTGGCTTGCCTGTAATGACATAAGCTTTGTTAGTATGTTTTTTAATAAAATCCAATGTTTCATTAACAGCTACTATAATGTTTTGATTAAATTCTTTAACATCAATAAAATCCACCATCTTATTTCCTTTAAATCTAGCGGCTTTAATTCCAGCATTATCCATTAAATTAATTTCTTTCGCAAAAAGTAAATATCCCGCATTGGTTATTTTGTTGTTAATAATTAAATTAGTCTGTTTTAAAAATTTTTTTTCATCTGTTGTATTTTTTATTTTTTTATTAAAATGCTCTAAAGCAATTTTTTTAATTAATTCTGAATCCACTACATTTTTAAAGCCAACATTCATCACTTGCTTATCCCAATCTATTAAATGGTATTTTTTAATTAAATTTCTTAATTCTTGATTGCTAATTTTCTGGTTAGTTTTGCCCACTCTAATATATGCTCTGCCAAAAGCAAACACTGGCTTATAGTCTGACTGCGCGATTTCTATTTCCAAAATATCCTGTGGACCATAAGTTTTTTGGTTAATTAAAGGATACAAAACAGGGTCTGTGTTATTTTTAATTTTATTGGCAATATCTTCTATGCTGCTTTTACCAATAACATTTTCAGAAAGCTCGCCATCTTCATCAACTCCAATAATAATTTTACCGCCTTTTTGATTAGCAAAAGCGCTAAGAGTTTTTATAATTTCTTTCCACTCTCCAAGCGAACTCTTTAATTCTAAATTTTGCGATTCTTGAAATTTCATAATAAAATAAGCTCGACATTTTTATCTGCGTAGATCTGCGTTGTTATCCGCGTTTATCTGCTTTCCACCATGCTTATAAGCAGAGTAACGCAGATATTTACGCAGATAGACGCTAAATCCAAATTCCGATATAATAAAAGTATACCACAATTTACAAAAGAATAAAAACTGGTAATATGTAATTAGTAATCAGTAAGCTTTGACAAATTTCCCAACTCACACAATACTAAATAAAATTTTCAATTCTCAATAATCAAGTTTCAATTCACCCTGTTAAATAATTTTGTCTTTAGACAAAATTCCTGCTCTGCAGGATTTAACAGGGTGAATTGATTATTGATACTTGATAATTGGTTATTAGTTTAAATATTGATTTAATATTTGAAATAGTTTAAAAAATTTGCCAAAGTTTAGTAAATAATTTAATTACCAATTACTATGAAATTCATCATCAACGGACAAACAAAATTATCAGGCGAGATAGAGGTTAAAGGAGCTAAAAACTCTGCTTTAAAAATTATACCTGCGTCAATTTTGTCTGATCAACAAATTACGATAAGCAACGCGCCAAACATTCAAGACGTTAATCAATCAATAGAACTGCTAATTGATTTGGGCGCTGAAGTAGAGCGCGAAAAAGATTATTTAAAAATAAATACAAAAAATATAAATAAAGTTGAATTTAACAAAGACTTATCTAATAAATTTAGGGCTTCTATTATGTTTGTTGGACCAATGTTGGCTAAATTTGGAGAAGTAAAATTTTTTCATCCAGGAGGATGTGTAATTGGCGCTGGCAAGCGCCCGATTGATTTATTTTTGGATGGATTTAAAAGTTTAGGCGCTGAAATTAAATTTAAAAATGATTATTACTATTTAAAGGCAAAAAAATTAAATGGTTGTAATTATTTTTTTCCAATTATCAGCGTTACCGCGACTGAAAGCATAATAATGACAGCTGTTTTGGCAAAAGGAACAACTGTTTTGCAAAACTGCGCTATGGAACCGGAAATTAAAGCATTGGCAGATTATTTAAATGAACAAGGAGCAAAAATTAACGGGGCAGGAACTTCAACCATTGTAATTAAAGGCGTTAATAAAATTAAAGCTGGAAAATTTAAAATTATTCCAGACCGCATAGAGACTGGCTCTTTTGCTATTATGGCAGTAGCGACAAAGTCAGATATTACTATTTCAAAATGCGATCCAAAACATATTGCGAATTTATTAAATATTTTTCATAAAATCGGCGTTACTTTTCAATGCGGCAATGATTGGATTAGGATTAAACCAAGCGTTAAAATAAATCCTTATAATATTAAAACACATGAATATCCTGGATTTCCAACTGATTTGCAGTCTCCATATACTGTTTTAATGACTCAAGCGCAAGGACAGGCATTAATTCATGAAACAATTTATGATCGCAGATTGCTTTATGTTGATATGTTGTCGCAAATGGGCGCTGATATTATTATGTGCGATCCGCATCGCATTGTTGTAAATGGACCAACGCAATTATATGGAAAAAAATTAACAAGCCCTGATATAAGAGCTGGCATTGCTTTAATAATCGCGGCGTTAATTGCTAAAGGCGAAACAACAATTGATAATATTTACCAAATAGACAGAGGGTACGAAGATATTGAAGGAAGATTACGTAATTTAGGAGCGGATATGCAACGAATAGTATAAAATATTAATTTATTAATTATTAACGAGTTAAAGGGTTAGCGGGTTTAAAAAAACAACTCGTTAACTCGTTAACCCTTTAATAAAATAATAAACAAAGCATGTTTTTACATACTTTTTATCCAAGTAGAATAGCATTTGCTTTTGGAGCTATTACAATTTACTGGTACGGAATATTTATTATTTTTGGCATTTTATTGGGAATGGCTGTTATTTTAAAAATAAGCAATTACTATAAAATAAAAAAAAATCTACTATTAGATCTTCTTTTTTGGCTATCAATAACAAGTTTGTTCGGCGCTAGAATTTATCATATCTTATTAGAATGGACTTACTATTCAAAAAACCTTTTAGATGTTTTTAAAATTTGGCATGGCGGATTAGCGGTTCATGGAGCTATTTTTACTGGTTTGGTTGTTATTTGGATTTTTGCTAAAAAAAATAAAATAAATTTTTGGTTATTAACCGGTATTATAGCGCCAGGCGTTGCTTTGGCTCAAGCAATTGGAAGGTGGGGAAATTATTTTAACCAAGAACTTTTTGGCAAGCCGACTGATTTACCATGGGGTATTCCTATTGATATTATAAATAGGCCTGCTGAATATTTATCTTCTGAATTTTTTCATCCAACATTTTTATACGAAAGCATTGGAAATTTTTTAATATTTATAATT
>JAHJJO010000141.1 GCA_018822835.1 Patescibacteria group bacterium | reverse complement strand
TTTAAATCCAAATTAATTTTAATAATTTCTTGTTTTGCTTGTTCGTTATCTATGTTATAAAAATCTTTATCACCCAAAAGAACCAACTTGTCTAATATTGCAAGCTGGCTATTGTCGCTTTTATTTTTCAGCCAATTTTGAAATTTATTATAATTAACCTCTTTCATATCATTATAATAAATTATTAGGTTTTTGTAAATTTCTTTATTCTCAAATCCTATAATGTGATCTGTGTCAATATGATCAACAACATATTCTATTAAAGCAGGAAATTTTATTATTAAAGCCAATAGCAACTCGGATAATTTTTCTTCTCTACTTTTTAGACTGTTAACATTGTTGTTTTTTGGTGTGTTTTCTTGATATATTTTTTTGGCGTTTCTTGGTATGGCTTGATTTATGGTTTCACGTAAAATAAATTCATTAACATCAATTTTTGCGCTTAATTTTTTTAACCAGAAATCCTGCTCAATTTTATTTTCAAGTTTTATAATAATAGACAATAAATTTTTAGCGCCCTCACGACGATTTTCAATTTTTTCTAAATCTAGTCCTGCAAATATTTTATCAAAATAATATTGCATAAACTGCTGGGCGTTTTCCACTGCTTTTTTCCATTCATCAGGATTGTTTTTAATGCATTCATCAGGGTCTTTGCCGAATGGTATAATAATAATTTTAATATTCATTTCTTGTGCCATTGCTTCCTTAATCCCGCGATCAGCCGCCATTTGACCTGCCGCATCCATGTCAAAAGCTAAAGAAATATTATTTGTCCAACGCTTTATTAATTTAATTTGTTCAGAAGTTAAGGCTGTTCCGGAAGAAGCTATGACATTTTTAAATCCATGCTGATGCGCTGTAATTACGTCCATTTGACCCTCAACAATAATGACTGTTTTTTCATTTCTAATCGTTGTTTTTGCTTTATCTAAACCAAATAAAATTTTACTTTTATCATAAACTGCTGTTTGCGGAGTGTTAATGTATTTTCCTAATTTTTCTTCTTGTTCTTTCTCTGGATTTACTCTTGCAGAAAAACCAACCACTACTCCGTTTGCGTCGCAAATTGGAAACATAATTCTATTTCTAAATCTATTGTAAAATCTATTAATTCCTTCTTTTTTTACAGACAAACCAGCTGAAAAAATTTCGCTTTCGCTATATTTTTGATTTTTTAATACATTAATTACATCATCCCAGCTTTCAGGACTATATCCGATCTTCCATTCTCTAATAGTATCTTCAGTCAAGCCACGTTCAAATAAATATTTTTTAATCTTGCTTGCATTATTATTTTTAAACAACATTTGATTATAATAATCAGCGCTAAATTCTAAAATATCCAAAATGCGATTGCGTTGAGAAATTATTTTAGGATCTTGTTTTTGCAAAACAACTCCTGCTTTTTGAGCAAGTATTCTTAAAGCTTCCACAAAATTTACCCCCTCCATTTCCATAATAAAAGAAAAAATATCTCCTCCTTTTCCACATCCGCCAAAACAATGCCAAATTTGCTTTTCCGGAGACACAACAAAAGACGGGCTTTTTTCCCTATGAAACGGACATAAAGCTCGAAAATTAACACCAGCAGGTTTTAATTGAATGTATTCTTGAATAACATCAATAATATCTAATTTTGATTTTATTTCATCAGAAGACTGCATAAAGAATTTACAATTATCAATTATCAATTATCAATAAATTTTCAATTTTCAATGAATTAATTTATCAATAACTTAATTCTATTAATTCCATTAAAATATTATAATATTGAATCATTGTTTAGAAATTTCACCCTGTTAAATAATTTTTGCTTGCCCTGTTAAATCCTGCAGAGCAGGAATTTCGTCAAAGACGAAATTATTTAACAGGGCGAGCAAAAATTGCTTCGCATTTAACGAGGGTAAAAATTAGAAATTGAAAATTTATAATTCACTCGTTATAAAATAAGCCTTCGGCATTTTTATCTGCGTAGGTCTGCGTTGTTATCCGCGTTGATCTGCTTTCCACCATGCTTATAAGCAGATATACGCAGATAGACGCTAAAATTTAAATTCCGATATTAACGAGTTCACGTAATCGCATAATTTCTTTCTCAACCACTGTTCCATCATATTCAGCGTTATGCGCTCGCGCGCCATCATAACTTGGTTGTTTTTGATCTAAATGAAGATTAAAAATAATTTGATCATTCTGTTCGTCAACATACATATGCAACCGTGGATAAAATCCATTTCCAAATCTGCGAACAAAACTTTCTGAGTCAGTGCGTCTATCTCGAATATAGCCATAACCCGCGCGACGCAAAAACTGCTCTGGCGCCATGGTTATTTGATTTTTATTTATTATAAATTTCATATGCTCCTTTTATCATTTTTAAAGAGTTAAAAAATGTTAACAATATTTAAACTATAATATAATAATTTCTATTTCCATTTTTGGAAAAAGCAGAACGAGAACGGCTCGGCAATAGGGAATCTGAAAGAACAATTATCACAAAAAGTCCTGTTTTGAAAAAATGCGGTGTTTTTTGGACGAAGTTCAAACTTTTTTTGAGCAAAACCCCCAATAAGGAAGCCCCTCCGACGCTAAAGCTTTGGCGGGTAGGCACCCCCGTCGTCGCTCGGAAACCTCGCCACCTCGCAAAAAAGTTTTCTTCACCCTGTTAAATTTACTTTGTAATTATTTAACGGGGTGAACATTTTTTAATTTGCACGTGCCGATTTTTTTTTCTTCCCCCCTTCCGCCACGCCCTCGCGGACCTGCCTGCCGTAACACAGGCAGGGACGATTCTTTTTTTCGGAGGAATTTGAGGCTGTGCCAATTCCTGCCCGCCTCTGCAGGCTGTCTAAAAACTCAATTTTGACGCAAAAATAATTTAAAAGTGGGGAATGTGAGTTAAAATATAGTCTAATTTAGGGGTCTCGTCCCTATTTTAGATTTAAAATAACTCTAAAGTGGGGAATTCAAAAATTGGCTTGGAGTTTTTAGACAGCCTGTCTGGAGGGTCATTGGCGCGCCACCTTATTACTTTATTTTATCAAATTCCAATCATCTAGAAAATAACTCATTTCATGATCTGTATTTCCAAGATAAATTTTTTGGTCTCTAAATTTAACATTTAACGCATAGCCAGAATTGTTGTTGACGGTAAAAATAGCATTTTCTTTAATTTTCTTTTCTACTTCATTTGAAGGTAAAATAAAAAAACTATTTTTTAATCCATCTCGTATTTTTAATCCATCTCGTAAAACTAGAATATAAAAAATATTTTCTTGGTTAAATCTGTCAAATGATTTTTTTCTAAAAAGTATCGCAGTTTTTACCAACTACTTTATTTATGGATTCCTCCAAAAATTCCAACAACGATAATTTACTACCTATATAATTCATAATTTTTAAGAATTTAAAAAGACAAATCTTCCTTTATTTTTTTTGCCAAATGATTAGCAAAATTCACAGCTACCGCGTTACCTATCATTTTATATCCGTCAGCAATATCTTGATATTTAAAAATAAAATTGTCAGGAAAAGTTTGTATTCTTGCACATTCTCTTACGGACAAACGGCGATACAAATATTCTTTGCCGGGAATAAAAATTCTTTTGTTTTGACTTATAAATTTCATTTTTGGAGCTTGAGGATGAATCGGGGCATGACGACCGCCAGCTTGAATTGTGAAAGAAGGTTCATCCCAAGAACGAACTCTATTTCGCGACATATAAATCGTTGAAAATCCGCCATTCATATATTCATGATTGGGAACTTTCAATTCATCGCCATTTGTCTTGTTTTTATCTTTGGCTGGTTTTGCCAATCGCAAATCATAAATTGCATCCTTTAAAACGGGTTTGTATTTTTGAGATTCAGGAAAATAAAATTTTTTATTTATTTTTTTATGGTAACCAATTATAATTACGCGGAAGCGATCCTGCGGAACACTATAATCATTGGCGTTCAATAATTTATAGGATACTTCATATCCAGCATTTTCAAATTCTTTGATTATGTTTAAAAATGCTTCTTTATGTTTCGGGTGTAAAATACCCGAAACATTTTCAGCAAGAAAAAATTTTGGCTGTTTTTCTTTTAACAAGCGGATATAGTCATAAAATAGCTGTCCTCGCTTATCATTTATTCCACGACCAGCCCCTGCCTCACTCCAACTTTGACAAGGTGGTCCGCCGATTATACCGTCAACATCTGGAATTTCAGATGCTGGAACATCTACAATACTTCTTTTATCCAGTTTCGTTTTGGGGAAATTATGTCTAAATGTTTCCCAAATTGTAAAATCATATTCATTTGCCCAAGCAATATAAAAACCAGCTTTTTCAAAGCCTAAATCCAATCCGCCTGCGCCTGTAAATAAAGAAACTAATTTCATACTATTTTCTAAAACTTAATAACTTTGCCTCCAGCAATTTTGCTGGGTTGTTTGGCGATTTTATTTTTATATCTTTTATTGAAAAATTATCACCGACTAAATTCTCAAGATTTTTTCTATCTTTCTCTGGAAATGACAAATATTTTTCTTTTAATAAAATTGCATTAACAAAAAAATCAGAATTTTTCTCTGTTGGGACAATATAATCAAAAACTTTAATAGGGTTTTCGATGCCCCACATCCCACGAATACGCAAATAAGTTATTCCTAATGGATCAACTTTATTTACTCTGCCAAGTTCATTGGTCTCTGAAAATTCAATATTTTGTAATTTATTAACACCTTTTGAAATTTTATCCCTTACTCTTTCGTAAACTTCTTTGTTTGCTGAATAACAATTACCATAAACGATCCATAGTGTTTTTAATTTGTCATCTTTTGAAATACCAATAACATACACCAAATCTTTTTCCCGCCAATCCTCACAATTTCTACAAGCTGTAGTTATCATTGGACTATCGGAAAATAGTTTGTCTTTCGGATATAAACTGTTAAGCGCAATTCCCGAACGTAAACTTTCAATTTTTTTAACTTCTATCGCATCGCCCCGCTTGATAATAATATCTGGTGGATTATTTTGATTGCCAATATAAGAAAAATATTTACTATAAGTTTCGTTTTTCTTTTCAAGATTTTTTTCATTTACAGAATTGCAAAATAAATCCTTAACATAGAACTCTAAAGCATCGCCCATATGGTTAGCTCTATTAGTGGCGTGATAATAAGACACTAAATTTATGATTGGACTTTTAACTAAATTTGCAATAGCAATAAGTAAATTTGTTTTCATGATTAGTTTTTAAAATTAAAATATATTTTCTTAAAATTTCTGACTCTTTCCAATTATCTAAATTTAAATCATTAAAAATCGGCATAATTACTTAATTAAATCATCAACACCAACTTCAAGCGCCTTGGCGATCTTGGTTAGCGTTTCAATAGTTGGGTTTGCATTTACTCCGTTTTCGACCTTAACAATGGTGTTAAGGGATAAATCGGCAAGATGGGCTATTTTCTCAAGAGAAAGCCCTTTTTTAGCCCGCAGTTTCTTTAAGTTTTCAGCAATTTTATTATTGTTTGACATATCTTTTCTAATTGTATAACATTATAGTATATAAAGGCTTCTTTCTTGATACTATAATGATAACGAATTTAAACAATTTTGTAAATAAATCTTTAGGGAGTTCCTTAGCGTTGCCCCAACACTGTCCATAATTTATAAAACGTCTTTAAATTATAAGACGTTCAATTTATCATTCAAGTCCCTTTTTGTGATTTATGGTAATTTATTTTTATTTAATCTTTTCCCTAATATTGGCATATAATTTTAAAAATTGTAGACAGTGTTGGGTGGATAACGCTTTTTAACAGCTCTTTTGACTGTTTTATAATCTAAGTAGTCCCTATGTAAAAATGCAATAATAATCGTTTTTAACAGCAAGGCAGTACAAGAATAGTGTCATTGCGAGAGTACTTGTCATTGCGCCTGGAGTTTTTAGACAGCCTGGCTCTCCTCGCAATGACAGCGTTATTGGATTGCTTTATGTTAAAAACGATTTAGTTATTAAATTACAATACTTTTTTGACGGCTCCATAGTTTTTACGGAATGCAATGGAGTCCGCCACGGCGGATGGAGCCATTATGCATATTTGCATCAAGGCTCCACAGTCTCGCTCCGTGAGAACTATAGAACCGTCGAAGATTGTTTAGTTTTTACACAGGAACTAATTATATACGTCCATCTGCTTATAAGTTGGCGGAAAGCGGATAAACCCCGTTAGATATGCAGTTATCTAATGGGGTAAACGCAGATTTACCCTGTTTAAATAGTCGCAAAACGAATTTAATAGGGTAACAACGCATAGATCTACGCAGAAAAAATGCCGAAGGTCTATTTCATTTTATGAAAAAAACCGCGATTATTTTAATAAATTATAAAGATTATGCTGAAAAGTATTTACCAGACTGCATAGAAAGCATTAGAAAACAAGACTGTAAAAATTACAAAATTTTTATAGTTGACAATGAAACAAGCGAGAAAAGTTTTAATTATTTAAACAAAATAGTCCCAGAAGCAGAAATTATTAGAAATAGAAATAACGATGGGTTTGCAAAAGGAAATAATGACGCTATAAAAAAGGCAATAGAACAAAAATTTAATTATGTAATTTTATTTAATTTAGATGTTATAGTTGAACAGTGGTGCGTGAATGAATTAATAAAAGTTGCGGAAAGCGATGATAAAATTAGCGCTGTTCAGGCGCGAATAATGCTTTGGTCTGAGAAAGAAAAAATAAACAGTTTAGGTAATATTACACATTTTTTAGGATTCGGCTACTGTTCAAATTATCAGGATAGTTTAAATTCAAGTCAAAAAAAATGTTCCTTTGTGTCATTCCCGCGAACGCGGGAATCCAGTCATAACAGCACTAAGCTGGATTCCCGCGTTCGCGGGAATGACAACTTAGAGGCGTTTCGTAATTCACGAGATATTTGTTATTTTAGCGGATCAGCGGTTTTATTAAAAGTAAATATTTTAAAACAAATAGGCCTTTTTGACGAAGAATTTTGGATGTATAATGAAGATCAGGATTTGGGCTGGCGCATTTGGCTTGCTGGATATAAATGCGTTTTAGCTCAAGACGCTGTTGTTTATCATAAATACGAATTTAGCAGATCAATTAAAAAATATTATTGGATGGACAGAAATCGAATTATTGCTATAATTAAAAATTATAATATTTTAACATTACTATTAATCTCACCAGCATTTATTATAATGGAATTTGGTTTAATATTGTTTTCATTAAAAACTGGCTGGTTTAAAGAGAAAGTTAGAGTTTGGAAATATTTTTTAACGCCTGCAAAATGGAAATATTTATATTACGCGTGCAAGCAATCACAAAGTTTACGCAAAATTAAAGACAAAAAAATTATTAAATTATTTACAGGAAAAATTTGGTATCAGGAAATTAATGACTGGAAGTTAAAAGTGATTAATCCTGTTTTTGGGTTGTATTGGCGGATAGTGAATAGGATGATTTGGTGGTAACATAGCTTTTTAGCTTTTTAGGTTGTAGATTTATAAAATATAAAATCCTAAGAAGCTAAAAAGCTACAAGCTAAAAAGCTAATTTATGGATTTAAGCATTATAATAGTCAACTACAAATCTAAAGAAAAAACTTTGAATTGCATTCAATCAATCAAAGAGTCTGATTTAGATAATTTAAAATATGAAATTATCGTAGTTGATAATGCATCACAAGATGACAGTCAAAAAATTATTACATTACAATATCCTGAAATTAATTTTATTCAAAGCGAAAAAAATTTAGGAATGGGAGGTGGAAATAATTTAGGCATTAAACAAACGCGAGGTGAATTTATTTTAATTTTAAATCCAGATACCACAGTAAAAAAAGATGCTATTAAAACTTTATACAATTACATTAAAAATAATGAAAAAGTCGGTATTGTTGGCCCAAAATTATTAAATCCAGACAACACTTTGCAATATTCTTGTTTTCGTTTTCCAAAATTTTATACGCCAATACTGAGAAGGACGTTTATGGGGAAATTTTTTAAGAAATATCTTAATAATTTTTTAATGGAAGATTTTGATCATAATAGTATTAAAGAAGTGAATTGGCTAATGGGATCATGCTTAATGATTGATAAAAAAAAATTTAATTTAATTAAACCATTATTTGATAAACGTTTTTTTATGTACTGCGAAGATATAGATTTGTGTTACAGGGCATGCGAAGCAAAATATAAAATAATTTATAATCCAAAAGCAATAATAATTCATGACCATATCAGGAGCGGCATTGAAAAGCCATGGTATATTTCACCATTTTTAAATAAATTAGCTAGAGAGCATATTAAGTCATGGATCAAATATTTTTGGAAATGGAAATAAAAATTAATTTACAACCTCAAAGTCGTCCGACTTTTCTTTTTTTAATTCTATATTTTTAACTAATTCCAAATCACTTAACTTATTTGCTTTTAAGTAATTATTGGAAAAAGTGTATAAAATATCATCAATATATAAACTTCGCTTTACAGTATTGTCATAATAATTATAACCGCGCCAATAATCTTGGCCAGAAGATTGCCCGCCATTTGAATGATCTATTTTGCCTGTTAATTTAAATCCTGTTTTATCTACTTTAAATACTGCAGCGCCGACAAAAATTGACATTTCTTTTCTGCGTGGGGGAAGAGGTGGCATAATTTGCCCAAAATTTGGTTCAATAATAACATCCTCAAAAATAACTTCTTCTCTGGTGGACACTGGAATAACTAATAAATTTTTTTCTTTTGAAAATAAAAATGCTTTATGGTCATACAAAGCAATGGAATCACTTCCCCTATCTCCCATAACATAATTATCTATTTCTTTTGGATTTGCCACATCTGACACATCAAACAATGATAATTTTAATCCTTGTTGTCTGCCTGATTCAGTCGCGTCTTTGCCTATACCAATTAAAGTATCGTTATCATAAGGATGTAAATAATTAGAAAATCCTGGAATTTTTAATTTACCCAACACTGTTGGTCTTGTTGGATTACTTAAATCAATAACAAATAATGGATCAGTCTGCCTAAATGTCACCATATACGCCCTATTTTGCATAAAACGAACAGAATATATTTTTTCTGTTTTTGCTAATCCCTCTAGCTTGCCGACTGTTTTTAAATCTTTCACATCTAATACATAAAGATTATTATAAGATTCATTGCTTTCCGCAAATTGCGACCATGTTCTATTTTTGGTTGTCGCAATCCTAAAATAGCCATTGCTTTCATCCATTGAAAATTGGTTCAAAACCTGCCCTGGCACTTCACTAAATGTTTTGTATTCTAATTCATCTTTGTTAATTGCAATTTTATGAATTATTGTTTTTTCCAACTCTTTTGAAATGTCTTCATATTTTTGTTTCATTGCATTTTCTAATTTTTTTTGCAACTCATTTTGATCTGCTTGATTTAAAGTAGAATTTTTATAACGCTCTATAATTTGACTAATTTTAAACAGTTTTTCATTTTTAGATAAAATAAAATTTTCTGTTTGCTCAATTTTTGCAATCTTATCCTGATCTGCTTTAGATAACAATGGATAAATTATTTCTTTCATAACCTCTGTCGCTAACTCCTGCTCGCTAATATATTTTGTATATGTTATGTAAATATTATTTTGAGAAACATACATATTTTGGTTAGATGCCATTAGATAAACATCGCCCTTAATCGGCTGTGTATTATTTTTAATATTAACAGCAATAATAGTGGTAAAATTATATAGATCATAAGGCATATCAAAATAATAAACATCAGGCGCAAAACATTTAGCGGTTTTATCAGCGCATTTATTTAATACAACTTTACTATCCTCAATTATCATTGGTAACACAGAATCGTTATCAGTATAATAATTATTATTAGTTGTTATAAAATATACATAATCGCCAATCATTCTTGAGTTGCTGTAATTGCCTTCAAATCCTAAATCGCGAATTTGCTTTGGATTTTTTTTATCACTAATATCAAAAACTTTGAAAAATACATAATTTCCACGCCGTACAAATTTTTTATACAGCTCTGTTGTTTGAATTTGATCATCTATACCATAAATTATTAAGTTATCTCCATTAATATAAATATCGCTCGGTCGTGATTTAAATTCTATTTTAGAGAAAATTTCAGCATTTTCAGCTGGATGAGCGTTTACAATAAATAAATTATTTTTTGAAACAGCATAAATATACTTTCCATCTGTTTTAATGATATCAGCTTCATCAACTCCTTCAACCTGAATATTTGTTTTAGAATAATCTACTGAACCAGCAGTTGTTTCTTGCACCATGCTTTTCATTGATGACGGCGTTGCCTCGCCAAGTCCCATTTCCTGATCAAACATTACTTCTTCACCACCCCACATATCACCTCTTGAATAATTTATATTTCCATAAGATTCAACAGGATGTTCTTGCAAAAATTCTTTTAATTCGTCGTAATCTGCGAATTTTTTAATCTTGCTTTGATTTGCTAATTTTTCTTGAATTGTTGACAGAATTGGTTTGTTGCCAACGACATCTTTGGGCGGTTTAGGAATTAAAGAACAGCCAGATAAAACTAAAATAATCGCGAATAACGCAACTGCTGACTTAATTGTTGTTTTGTATTTAAACATAAAATATTAGTCCGTAAAGTCGAAAGTCTATAAGTCTATAAAGTTAAATACTTTATAGACTTTCGACTTTATGGACTTTATGGACTTTATAAACTAATTTCGTTAATCTCCTTCCACTCCCCATCCTCATCTTTATGCGCTTTAAACTTACGACTTTTTTCATCTTTGCTATAAATATATTCTACTTGCGTTTCAGAGCCAATGCGTTGCGAGTAGAATGTTTTTTTATCCAATACTACAGGCTTAGTAATAAATTCTAATTTCATTTTTCCTAACGGCCCTTTAAATATTATAAACTCAACATCAATGCCGCCATGTTCATCAAAATGTTCGTTCCCCTGCTCTTCAACTTTAAAATTGTCTTTAATATTTCCTATTATATTTTCCCATCTTTCTAAAGTCATAAATTAGTCTATAAAGTCAAAAGTCCGTAAAGTCAAAAGTCAATCACTCAGTATACTTTATAAACTTTTAACTTTTTTTAATTCTTATTATTTCTAAAATTCTAATTACATCTTCTTTTTTAATCCCACCTAATAAAAACAAGGCGATAAAATAAACTAAT
>JAHJJO010000140.1 GCA_018822835.1 Patescibacteria group bacterium | reverse complement strand
GATGCCATAGAAGATCTGGGTTGTTTTGTTGAAATAGAATCGCAAGACGATAATGATATTGATAAAGATAAACTAAAAAAATTTATGGATAAACTCAATATCAAAGAAAACCAAATTTTGCATAAAGGCTATGTTACAATGTTACTAATTAAAAATAATTCGCCTTATTCAAAATACATTATTAATTAAAAGTAAAAAAATAGGTAAAATTAAATTAAAAATAAAAAATAGCCCCAAATAATATTTTGCTTCGCAAAATAAAAACTTTTAATTACATCCGATAACAACGAGTATCCGGTTACGGCTTTCCCCGAAAGCCTCCACCCAAATTTTTCTTCCACTTCGTTTCAGAAAGACTTCGGATACTCGTAACGTTAGCTTAAATAGCTAGAAATTTCTTTCAAAAATTTTATTCGCAATTTTATTTACCATAAACACAATATGGACATAGAAAACAAACCACAAAGAATCACCACAACACCTGAAAAGTTAGCGAACAAATCACCCGGGGAGCCAGCCATAAAAGAATCGGCTGAAGCTCCTGAAAAATCAACACGAGAAATTATGCTAGATTTTCTTATTTATAAAAATTTGCTAACAAAGAAAGAAGCAAACTCAATATCCTCAAATAAAGTCGATGAATTAATTGTAAGAACCGCTCATAAATACGAGCTTGTTCCGGATGAAATTCCACAATTCTATATCAATAAAGCACGACGCACTCTTGGTCTTCAGCCAAATCTTGACGAAGGTGAGATAGACACAGAAAAAAGAGGTGGAGAAATTAAAAAACTTACAGAGGAAATGAGAGAGTATTTAAAAAAATTTAAGGCTAAATGCCCCGAGGTGTTAGGGATGATTCTTTGTGGAAGCAGAATGGATGCCGACAAATTACCTGCCCCAAATAGCGATGTAGATACTGTGCTAGTATTAAAAGAAGGGACAATAACTGATCCGCGCACAGAAGAGGGTGAAACGCTTTTATACAGACTAAGAGATTTTTCCGATAACACTCCAACTGATTCTGGATTTCCCGTTGAGCTAAATGAGTCTTATTCGACAGATGACTTGTTTGTAAAACTTCAAAATCCAACTGACAAAAACAAACTAATATGGGGCTGGGATCCAAAAGCAATTAAGTATATTGGAGAAAATATCGGCGACCTAGATGAATTAGAAGCGCAAATAAAAATTTTGGAAGGAATAAATCATCCTGATATGATAAAATTTAAAAAGCAAAAAGTCACCGAAGCTAAAGAGTTAATTACTCGCCATTTGGGGCAACCGAAACCAAAAAAATAGACAACCTAAACGTAGTATTCTGTCATCCCGTGCTCCAAACACGGGATCCAGAAATTATGGCTACGTTTCTAGATCCCGTTTTTTAACGGAATGGCAAAGAAAGAGTATGTAAATATTTTGTCCAGCACTTTTTGAAAATACGAAAAATAATATATTAAATTTTATTATCCTCCCATTTCTCCTGCCACTTTTTTTCTATTTTTTTATGTTTGTATTGATTATTCATATTTAAGAAACGGATCTGGCATTTCTATTATCCCTTCAGATGAATCACCAACACTAATATATAAATCTGCTGTCCCATCTTTATTTCTCATTAATCCACTTGGGTATATTATATTTTCTAAAACGGTGGTTTTTTTTTCTGATTTTAATATTTTAGCAGGGAGCTCGTCTGGTAAATCTTTTCTTTGCGCAATAATTTCAAAAGGAGTTGTTTCTTGTGTTTCAGGGTCATAACAAAATGCCACAGCATAATAATCTTTAGTTTCTGTTGTATATCCATTTTCATCTGTTTTTGCCTCTGAAGATGCAATATGACCTATAATACCTAATTTATTATTTGACAAAACATGGATCTGGTTAACCCCTCCCCATTCTTCTGAATTAAACTGCATATTAATTAATTCAGCTTTTGATATGTTTTCTGTATTTAAATCTTCAAGCGAATTTAGCATAGCAAAACCCATTTTACCTTTATTGCCTTGCTCCCAATCTTGCGGTCTAGTAAACATTCCAATTTTTCCATTACGTAAAGCTGTTAATCTAATACCTTTCATTCCATCAGGACCTTCAACAAACTGTTCTAATTCTTTTAATCCTTTTTTGTGATCTCTGTAAAATACTGTTTTATATCCTAATGCTTCTGGATAATCTTTGGTTGGCTTTGGAAAAGTTTTAATGCCACCAAATATAAGTTCACCATTAATTTTTTTAAAAAATGGGTCTTGCAAATCAAATGGTTGAATATTTTTATCTGGTGTCCAAATTTCATTTTTCTCTGTAAAAAATACGGCTTGAGAATCTGTTTCTAATTCTGGCGATTCAACTCGACCGACAATGTATTCAGTTTCATCCATAACAAACGGTGTAGTAGTATTATAAACGGTTTTACCCTCTACCCCTTGAAAATTTAGAGCTTTAAATGATCTTATTCGTTCCTCTTGCTCCTTTATATGTCAAAGCCATTTAGAAATGTCCTACCCTCAGCCAAGTAGAAATGTCCTACCCACTGATTTTTAATGATTTATTCGGCTAAACTATTAGCTTGTTCGACTCCTATATTATTAGATACAGGACAAGCCATTTGTTGTTGT
>JAHJJO010000139.1 GCA_018822835.1 Patescibacteria group bacterium | reverse complement strand
GTTAAATCCTGCGGATCAGGAATTTTGTCAGAGACAAAATTATTTAACAGGGTGAAATTATCAATGATTTAATTTTCAATTAAGATCTTGGGAGAAAAATTTAAAAATTGAAACATTAAAAATTGTTTGAAAATTAGAAATTGAAAATTGGAAATTTCAATGGTTATTATACCAAATTCTTATTCTTAATACAATTAAATTTCCTAAAAATTTTATCCCATCTCTGAAAATGTTAATCTTGCTTTTTCTTGTATCATATCTATTTTCTTGCCAATCAACAGGTATTTCTTTTATTTTATAGCCGAAATAATTAGAAAAAATAATTAGTTCCGTGTCAAAAAACCATTTTTCGTTTTGGATATATGGCGCAATTTTTTTAAAAACATCAACTTTAATCGCTTTGAATCCGCATTGCAAGTCAGAAAAATGATGCCCTAAAACCATTCTTGATAAAAAATTATAACTTTGCGAACTTAACTCTCTTATAAACGATCTATTAATTTTAGAATTAGGCAACAATCTAGAACCAATTACTAAATCATAATTTTTTTTAATAATTGGCTGGATTAAATCAGAAATATTATTCAAGGAAACAGCTAAATCAATGTCCATATAAATCACAATGTCAGCTTTGCTATTTTGCCAATATAATTTTAAAGCGCACCCCTTACCTGATTGTTTAATATTTTTTATTTTTATATTTTTATATTTATCAGCTAATCCTTGACTAATTTTTTCAGAATTATCTGTTAAACCATTATTAATTATTATAATTTGCCAGTCAAAATTAAAATTTTGACTATTACAATAATCCAGCAATTTTAAAACATTGCTTTTTAAAATCCTTTCTTCATTGTGAACTGGAAGACAAAATTCTATTAACATAAATATTGCTAATATTATCATTATAAACTATTTGCCATTCATTTGAATTATCTAAATAATCTTTTAAATTATTTGTATTTGCGCTTTCATTAATTTCATCCTCATCAAAATCTAAAAAGTATTTTTCAAACCAATTAAGTCTAAATTTTCTTGTTTTAATATCTAATAAAACTAATTTAATATTATGTTGTTTTAATTTATTTTGTATTTTGTTTTTATCATAAAATTCAAAATATTCTTCAAGCATTGTATGTTCTCCAAATTCATATTGCGGCAATCGGCCGTCAATAAATAATTTTTTTTCAGGATAGGTCCAAATTAAATAACCACCCCAAGTATAACTATTAAAAATATTAAAATTATCATACTGCTGGTTTTGTTTTAAAAATTTTACTGCTTTGCATGGATATTTATTGCAAAAAGAATTAAACGGATTGTTAGAAAAATTAGTAGTGATAATTTGAGATAGACTAATGATAGCCAAACCAGCTGTTAAATAAATAAAAATTATTTTTGCGCTAATATTTGTAATTATTCGTGATGAATTCGTAATTATTTGTGTTTTAAAAAAACATATTAACATAGGAAAAGAAACAATAAACAAAAGCGGAAAATGGCGCTTTGATTTGAATGTTAAAAAAACAAAAAACAAAGAAATAAATATGTCCCATAAATTTATTTTATTTTTGTTTTGTTTGACTGCATAAATAAATAATAACATAATAGCAGTTATAACTACGGCTAAATAAATTATTTGCCAATACTGAAATGGAAAATAATATTGCGGTAGCCACTCTTGAATATGGGTTAAATAAAAAGTATTTTTCATGTTGTATAAAAACTTGTAAAGCCCTGATTTGTATGGAGTAAAAAAAGTTGTTAAAATACTTACGCAAACGAATAATAAAAATATTATAATTTGCTTTAAATTTAAAATATTGCTAAAATTTACGAAACATAGTTTATTTTTATATTTATATAGTTTGAATTCTATTAATTTAATAGCTACCCAAAAAAATAAAATAAAAATGCCTATTAAAAATCCAGCATGACTGCACGCCCAAACATAAAAAAGAATTGGCAAACAAAATAATAGTTGAAAGTTTTTATTTTTAGTGTAATAATGTAAAATAATTATTAATAACAATAAAAACAACAAAGTAATTTCCTGCATTCTCACTCCCAAATGCGGAGCCATTGCTAATAAACCCAGAATATAGAGCGGGGCAATTAAAATTAAATTAGCATTTTGTAGTAAAATTATTGCAAAAATATGCAGAACAATTAATAATATTAAAACAATTAAAACAAAAAAAATATTGACCCACAAATAACCTAAATTTTGATATATCCAAAATACAATAATATCCATTAACCATTCATGGTCTACCCATTTTGTGTTTTCTAATGTATAATTATAATAGTTAATATGCGGAACACTTTGCTCATGTATAATACTCTCTCCAACTTTCAAATGCCAACCCAAATCAGGATCCAAATAGCTAAATGAATTGTTTAATAGAAAAAAGAATATAAAAATATAGAATAATATCCAAAGAATTTTCTTGGTCATAAAAAATTAGTTTATAAAGCATGCCCTGAGCAAAAGCGTAGGGTTGAAAGTTATAAAGTTCATAAAGTCAATAAATTTAATTACTTTACCTTGAATTACAAAATGCCCCTTTGTGTCATCCTCGCGCAAGCGGGGATCCAGATTAGTTCGTTAAATACTGGATCCCCGCTTGCGCGAGG
>JAHJJO010000138.1 GCA_018822835.1 Patescibacteria group bacterium | reverse complement strand
TGGCTTTGACATGTGTCAAATTGAATTTTAATTTATTGACCATTTTTTAAAAATCAATTATCATTATATTATTAGTTATTCATCTGGTCTCGCTGGAGTCTCGCTTGGCTAAATTTTTGTGAAACAAAAATTCGACAAGCTGACTCCAGCGCTTTTATACAATGTTTTATGTGTGGAATAATTTTCAATTTTTCAATGTTTTAAATTAATGTTTGAAACATTAAAAAATTAAATCATTAAAAATTGTTTGAAAATTGAAAATTGATAATTGAAAATTTTTTATATTATGTCTTTATCTATCGGCATTGTTGGATTGCCAAATGTGGGCAAGTCAACTTTATTTAATGCTCTAACAAAAAAACAGGTAGCAGTTGAAAATTATCCTTTTTGCACAATTGATCCTAATGTTGGAATTGTGGAGGTTCCTGATGAAAGGTTAAATAAATTAGCGCGCGTTTCTAAGCCAGCCAAAATTATTCCAACAACAATAAAATTTATAGACATTGCCGGCTTAGTAAAGGGAGCGCACAAAGGAGAAGGATTGGGCAACCAATTTTTAGCGCACATAAGGGAATGTGACGCTATTTGCGAAGTGGTGCGAGATTTTCAAGACAACAACATTATACATGTTGATGGGAAAATTGACCCTGATGGTGATGTTGAGACAATAAATTTAGAATTAATTTTTTCTGATTTAAACACTGTTGAAAAAAGACTTTCAAAAGCTGAAAAAAATGCCAGAACAGGGGATAAAAAATTAATTGAATATAAAAATTTATTGCAGAAAATAAAACAAAATTTAGAAAAGGGGACTTCTGCGCGCGCGATTGAATTAAATGCAGATGAAAAAAAACAAATTTATGATTTGAATTTAATAACAATCAAGCCGATAATTTATATTTTAAATGTTAGCGAACTAAATGAACAAAAAAAATTGCAAAATAACAAAACAATACAAATAGACGTTAAATTAGAACAGGAAATTTCCGCTTTGCCTGAAAATGAACAAAAAGAATACATTAAAGAGTTAGGTTTAGTTCAAAGCGGACTGGACAAACTTATTCAAACATGTTATGAACTTCTTGATTTAATTACATTTTTTACAACAGGCACTGATGAAACGCGCGCATGGACTGTAAATAATAGAGCCATAGCTCCGCAAGCCGCAGGAGTAATTCATACTGATTTTGAAAAAAGTTTTATCCGCGCTGAAATAATAAACTGGGAGAAATTTATTAAAGCTGATGGCGAACAAAAAGCTCGAGAACAAGGATTAATTAGAACAGAGGGCAAAGATTATGTCATGCAAGATGGTGATGTATGTAATTTTTTGTGCAAGCAATAAATTCACAAAAATTAATAAAAAATTTAAAAGGGCTGATTTGAAAATCAACCCTTTTTTATAATATTCTCCTCCTCTAACATTCTTCTGAATTTTGGTAATGCATCCATGCAACCTCGACCAGTTACTAAAACTACTTTTTTTCCATTTGCCTCTAATACTCTAATTGTTTTTAGAGCTTCTAGCTCAGTTATTTCGTAACCCGCGTTAGTTTCTCTGCCTTCTACAAAAATAAGATATTCATCATTCATTTTTCCCTCCTTTTATTTTAATTTTATTAATCTTAATCTGCCTTCTTGTTTTACAAACTTATAATTACTGTCGCATTTTGGGCATGCCAACAGTCGCCTGTTATAAGGTGGATAAATAGTGCCGATTGATTGTTTGAGTTCGCAATTTGGACAATCAATTCTCATGCCAATTCCTGTTGCCATGCATTACCTCCTTTACTATTTTTATTTACCAATTTTAAAAGAGCTATAGATATAATATAAAAAATCGTCTTTCTTTGAAGACGATTTTTTTATGTTACTTGATTTTTTTATATCTTTTATGTCTTCAAAGCGCATGTGAAAATTCACCATTAATAATGGTGTTAATAATTTTAATAATTTGCGCATTTTGAAGATGTTTCATAATACAAACTATATCTTAATATTAATTTTTGTCAAATTTTTTTAAGTTGTTTTAAAGTAATACTGCCTGGCCTTAATAGAATTGGAATATTTTTTGTTAAATCTACAATAGTTGACGCAACTCCGATTTTTGTTTTACCACCGTCTATAATCATATCTATTTTTCCATTCAAATTTTGTTTTACATGTCGCGAGCAAGTCGGGCTTAGTTTTCCAGAAATATTTGCCGAAGTAGTCACTATCGGAGTTTTAGCTTCTTTAATTAAATTTAAAGCAATTTTGTTGTCAGGCATTCTTATTCCGACCGTATCTAAATTGCCTGTAATTATTTCGGGTACAATTTTAGATTTTTTAAAAACAATAGTTAATGGACCTGGCCAAAATTTATTTATTAATTTTTTAGCGTTTATTGAAACATTTTTCGCTAATTTATAAACTGTTTTTTTATTCGCGATAAGAATTATTAATGGTTTATTAGTAAGCCGTTTTTTTACTTGAAATATTTTTTTTACAGCATAAACATTAAATGCGTCCGCTCCCAATCCATAAACTGTGTCAGTTGGAAATGCTACTAATCCGCCTTGCTTTAAAATTTTAGCCGCTGTTTTAATTTTAGAAATTTCAGGTTTGTTTGGATTTATTTTTATAATTTTTGTTTTCATTAAAGTTGGAGTATATTTATGATTTTGTTCGAACTTATTTTATCAAAAATCGTTAACAAATCATAGCGTCGGAGGCTACGGCGAGGAAAAGACCCCACAAAATTACTTCGTAATTAGCGGGGTAAAGGTTTAAGGGGAAAAGGAATCGCCACAACCGCCTTCGCATTGCTCGCCTCGCCATTCGGCGGGACACGCTCTTTTAAAAAAATTCCTTCTAACTATTTAGAGAATCTATTGTAATTTGAGTGTATTTTTTGAGATTGATTAAATTTTTTGTACCAAGAATTTGCACAATATGATTTCAATATCAAAATTAACAAATCCTTGGATACAACTCACCAACTGGTGTATGCAAAACTCTTTTTCCTCCAATTTCAGTTTCTAAGATAACCTGTCCCTTAGGTTCTTTTTTAATTTCCCCTATGATAGCCGCTTCTTTGCCATACTTATTTTGCCTCATAGCCGCTAAAATTTCATCTGCCTTATCGGGCTTAACAGTCATTATTATTTTGCCTTCACAAGCTGTACTTAAAGGATCAATTCCTAAAACTTCTCCTAATTTTTTTGCTTCTGGTTTAATAGGAATTTTATCTTCATAAACATAAAAACAAACATTGGATTTTCTTGCTAACTCATTTATATTTGGACTAAATCCACCCCTTGTGGCATCCTTTGCAGAAGTTATTCCTTTAATTTTAAATAATTGTTTCATCATTCCCCATAATTGCGCTTCGTCTGACTTTAGACTGGTTTTAAAACCAAACCTTAATGCAATCAAACTTATCCCATGATCACCCATTGTTCCAGAAACAAGAATTTTATCTCCTGGCTTAGCGCCATAATCAGAAATTATATCCCCCTCAATAATGCCTATTCCGGCAGTATTTATTACTAATTTGTCAATCTTGCCTTTTTCCATAACTTTTGTATCACCAGTTATTATGGGCACGCCTGCTTCTTTGCAAACCTTTGCCATTCTATCAAGAGTTTTCTCAAGAATTTTTAATGGAAGACCCTCCTCCAACATAAGTCCAAATGATATAGCGATTGGCTTTGCTCCCATAACAACAAGATCATTTATGGTGGCGCCTACAGATAAACTTCCCAAACTCCCACCAGGATAAAACATTGGATCAACCGTACATCCATCAGTCGTAAATGCCAATTTAATATTTCCTAAATCTATAATACCTGCGTCCTCTAATCTATCAATTCCAGAGCTTACAAAACTTGATTTTATTTCAAGTTTTTTTGCAATAACATTCTCAATTAATGATTCCATCATGCTTCCGCCAGCTCCTTGCGAGAGTTGTATTGTTTTAGGAATGCGCTGGCTTCCCTTTTTTCTCAATTCTTCAATTGTTTTTTTTGTAATTTTCATGTTTGTCATATTATTATGAATAATTATAAGCAATATAACATGCTCCTTCAATAGAAACCATACATGCGCCAGTTGGATTTTCGGGAATGCAACTTTTTCCAAAATATGGACAATCTTGAGGCATAGCTTTGCCTTTCATAATCTCTCCGCACTTACAACCAGGTTTTATGTCTTGAGATTTTTTAATTTTTATGCCAAACCTTTTTTCTGCGTCAAACTTAGCAAATTTATTTTTTAATTTTAATCCTGAATTTGGAATTGTACCTATTCCTCTCCATCCTTTATCACATATTTCAAAAACATTATTTATTATTTTTTGAGCAATTATATTCCCTTTATTTTTTACAACTCTATTATATTCATTTTCTGCTTTTGATTCCTTATTTTTTATTTGTCTAAGAATTATTAAAACTGAAAGTAAAACATCATTTGGTTCAAATCCGCTTATGACCATTGGTTTAACAAATTTTTTAGCTAAAATTTTATAAGGATCGCAACCTATTATTGTAGAAACATGTCCTGGACAAATAAATCCATTGATTTCAATGTCTTTACAAGATAGAATATATTTCATTGCAGGAGGAATAATGCGATGACTGCAAATAATCGAAAAATTTTTAAGAGTTTGATTTTCCAAAATTTCAGCGGCTATACTGGGAGCAGTAGTCTCAAAGCCTATTGAAAAGTGAATTACTTCTTTGTCTGTTTTTCTGGCTATTTTTATAGCTTCATCTATTCCATAAATGATTCTTACGTCAGCGCCCTGACTTTTTACTTCGCTTAAAGACAAAATTGTTCCAGGAACGCGAAACATATCTCCAAATGTAGTAAGGATAACCTCCTTTTCTTTTACAAGTTTAACAGCAAAATCAATTTCCGAAGCAGAAGTTACACAAACAGGACAACCAGGTCCACAAATCAATTTAATATTCTTTGGTAAAAGTTTTCTTAATCCCCAACGAACAATTGTCATTTCATGTGTTCCACAAACATGCATTATCCTTATGTTCTCTCTGGAATTTATTTTTTCGATTTCTTTAATCAAATCTTGAGTTGTTGATTTATCTCTAAATTCTAACATAATTTAAATTTCATTATATTTTACTCCATATTTTTAAAGCTTCATTCGCTTCTTTTTTATTTATTTTTTGGATAGAAAACCCAGCATGAACAAGGACATAATCTCCGACTCTTACTTCTGGCGTTAAAATTATTATTATATCTTTTTTTAATCCTTCAAAATCTACTATAGCATGTTTGTCCTTTATTTTTTTAATTTTGGCAGGAATTGCAAGACACATAAGACTTTTTGCAAAGTAAGCCTTTTATTCGTAACTTCAGCTTAATTTTGCGTTTAAAATTGTTGTTTTGTAATTGATAACTTACTCTATCAAGTATAGCAAAATTGAAAAATATTTTCATAAATGATAAAATGAAGATAATATGACAAAAACAAAAATCGCAATTTTTGACCTTACTGGATGTGAGGGATGCGAGTTTCATCTTCTTTCCTTAGACGAATTTTTACTCGACTTCTTTCAGGATTTTGAAATAACTAATTGGCGGTTGCTTTCAGAAAAAGAACCCGCTGATTTTGACATTGCTTTCATAGAAGGAGCAGTTACTACCAAAGAGCAGATTAATTTACTCAAGCAGATTAGAGAAACTTCAAAAATTGTTGTCGCTTTGGGAGCTTGCGCAATCTCTGGCAATGTCTTTGCCCAACTGGATCCGCAAAAAAGAAAAAAACTTGCCGCAAAAATCTATGATAAAAATTACCGGCTAAAGGCAGAGTTTTTAGAACCAGTAGAAAAATTTATTAAAGTAGATGAAAAAATTCCTGGTTGCCCGCCGGATATTGAACTTTTTAAAAACCTTTTAGAAAAAATTAAGAAAGAAAAAATAGTTTCAAAAATCAAAAAGGTTACTCCTCCTGATTTTACCTCCAAAATCGAGGGTCACGGAGTTTTAAAAATAAATTTTAAGGAAAAACGAGCTGAATTTGAAGTTGAGGAAAGCGAAAGATTGGTTGAAGGTTTGCTTTTGGGCAGAGATTTTGAACAAGCTCCTTTTATTACCTCTCGTATCTGCGGGATTTGTCCAATAGCTCACAATCTTTGTTCTTGGTCCGCGCTGGAAAACGCTTTAGAAATTAAAATTTCTCAAGAAACAATAATTTTAAGAAAAATTCTTCTGTGTGGGCAAATTCTCAAAAGCCATCTTTTGCACCTTTTCTTTTTAGTTCTGCCGGATTATGCCGGAGTTAAAAGTTCAATTGAGCTTTCTAAAAAATATCCTGCTGAATTCCATTTAATGTTGAACTTAAAAAGAGTGTCCGATAAGATATTAAAAGTTGTTGGCGGGTCTTCCGCTTTTCCTTCCAATACGATGTTGGGAGGGTTTAGAAATCCCCCAAAAATAGATGAGCTTTTAGTAATTAAAAATTCAATTTTTGAGGTTATTGATGAGGCTCAAGATCTAATAAAACTTTTTTCAACCATTAAAACCCCGAGTTTAAAAGTTAATACTCGGTTTAAGACTATTACTCCTGCCCAAGGTTTTTATCCCTCTTACCCCGGCAATTTTTCTCAATCAATCAAAGAAATCGTAAAAAAAGATTCTTCCGCAAAATTAGGAGTTTTGAAAGGCGGAAAAATAATAAAAGTTGGAGCCCTAGCCCGACTCAGTCATTTTTCCAAAGTTCTTCATCCTAAAGCCAAGAAGGTCTTTCAAAAATTACAACTTGACCTTAATAATCCTTTTAACAATAATTTAGCCCAGGCAATTGAGATTTTGCATTTCCTTGAGGAAACAATAAATTTAATTGAAGAAATATCAGAAAAAGATTTGAAAAAATCAAAAGGAATTGAAAAAAAAGATCTTTCATTAAAAACGCTTTCTGGCAGGTCATGTTTGGAGGCTCCCAGAGGCACTCTGTCTCATCAGGTAAAGATTGATTCTCAAGGGAAGATAATTGATTACAATATTATCCCTCCAACCCAAATTAACTTGGTTTCTTTGGAGAAAGAGATGCAAGAATTGGTTAAAAAAAAGGGGATTTCACCTCGGCAAATAAAAAAGCAAGTTGATCAATTAATTAGAGCTTTTGACCCTTGCATCACTTGCGCTGTCCATTAGTCTTAAAATCTCCTCGGCATCTTTTGGAGAGATTTTATTAATTGCTGTTTCTTGATAAGTAATCAAATAATCTCCTTTTTTAATCTCATCTTCAAGCGAAGAAATATCTGCCCAATGAAAATGCCCGTCTTGTTTTATTTTGGCGCTTCCACCTTTTATTAAAATAACTTTACCTGGAATACTAATACACATATCTAAACTAATAAATATTTACCCTATTACTCATAGTATCAAAAGATAAAAAAATAGTAAATAGACCTGTCGCGTAATTAGTTTTGTAACGTCCCGCCCCAGTTTAAGAAACTGGAGCGGGATGAGCAGAATTTTTTATCCCGCCGCGGTGGGAGAGAAAATTATGCCAAAATATGGAAATTGCAGTAAGACTAATTACGCGACAGGTCTAATATAGATTAAGAAATTGTCGCAGCCACATGATAATGTCCTAGTGTAGCCAAGTAGAAATGTCCTACCTTAACAATTTGTGTCATAATACTTCA
>JAHJJO010000137.1 GCA_018822835.1 Patescibacteria group bacterium | reverse complement strand
CGATAATTGGTTGACTGTTAGTCAAGAGAACCAGACATATGACAAGAATGATTCTGGCAATGTTAAAAAAAGCGATATTAGTAATATGACTGGTTATGTAAAAGTTGGGTATGAAGGGGTTGGTTATGGCACGAGCAGTGTTAGTATGTATCCTAATGACTATTATCCATTAGGAACAGCCGAATCGGTTGGATTAAGCGCTAGTGTTCCTAATGGCGGGTTTGAAAATATTCAGTATCCGGATTATTATGATGAAATAACTGGTAAGCCTATGGTGGGAACAAACACTCCTGCTTATTGGGAAGCGACTAGCACTTCTTTTGTTGGCGACATTAGCGCCGTGAATGGAAAGAAATTTGTAGTCATTTACAATCCTGTTGGCGCCGACACAGAACACATTTGTTATAAAAAAGACAAATTAGAAAACTGTTTAATTTATGCTCCAGAAGGCAGAAACTTCTTAAAACTTACATCAGGATATGGAGAATATGTTGGCGCTGTTACTGAAAGTGGTCACGAAATTACAGTAGCAACAGGATCAGAGTATATTATAAGCGCTTATATTAATACTGAAAAATTATCAAATGGAAAAGCGGAAATAAGAGTAGAAGAATGCGAAGCAGAATGTGAAGAAGTTTGCGTTGATGAAGACTGTGAAAAAAAAGAAGAAACATGTGAAATAACAGGGTGTGCTCCTGTAGAAATTAATCCATTACCTAAGCTTGACAAAAGACATCCATGGACATTTAAGTTAGGCAAATTTAGAACAGGAGCAGATAGTACAAAAATTAGGATTTATTTACAAGCTACTAATAGTCCTCAAGGTGATTATTATTTTGATGATGTGAAAATTAAACCTGCTTTGCAAAGCAAGGATAATTGGCTAACTTCACAATCTTGCCGGGTTTATCCAAGGCAGGATTCTTTAAGTTGTGATTATATTGATGATTCAGGATCAAGAGCTAAAGGTTGGTATGGACATTGCTTAGAATATGATCGTTATCCTGGAGATACAGACGCGTGCCTTTTATGGTGGTCTGTTCCAGGGGGAGGAACAAGCAGGCTTAATGAATGGTGCGGAGACGGATATGTTAATGGTCAGGAAGATTGCGAATGTTCTATTAAAGGAGAATATGATTGTTCTATAGCCGGGTCAGGCACAAATTATAATAATCAATATAGATGCGTGAATTGTTTGTGGTCTGGGGGTTGGTGCGGAGACAATGTAATACAGACAACATATGAAGAGTGTGACCACAACGACAAAGGGGGTTTTAAGTTTGAGACTTCTAAAAACGAATGTTCATCTGATTTAGACGGAGATGGATATGCTGATTATTTGCATGGCAGTTTAGATTGTCTTGACAATAATAGTGGTAGTAAATGTAAATTTAAAGTTACTGCTTGTTCAGATAATTTATATGATGATGGTGTAAATACTCCGCACACTAAACAACAATGCATATCCGCAGGTGGAGTGGTTGTAAGTGATTCTGCTACAAATCAAGGAGATGAGGTTACAGATCGTTTTGGCAATATTATTGATCCAAATAAAGTCGGCAATAGTAATAAGAATTATTTTTGTAAGTTTGGTGGAAGTTGGAGTGGGGATCCAGCTTTAGCAAGTGATGCTTGTCAAAGTAAAGGAATAGATTGGGAACGATACGAGAATTGGAGTACAACTATATCTAATGATTGTATAAAAACTTGTTCGTTATGTTGTGGTGATGGTTGTTACCACGCACGGTGCGATACTCTATTTCATTCATCGTTTGAAAATCATGTTGAAACTTGTACTGGTAAAAGTGAGAGCTATAAATGCGTGGGCGTGGGTGGTTGTAGTGCGTGTAGTAATTGTGGATCTTATTATATATCTTGTACAGCTTACGCAACTGTTAAAAAAATTGGTTGTTATTAGTTTTGTCCGAAACTGTCTGAACCTTGATTTGCTTGATTAATTGTCTGAACCACTGATTCTCACTGAACACACTGAAATACACTGATTGAATTAATTTAATCAAGTGTAATCAGTAAAATCAGTGCTAATCAGTGGTTCAGACGATTCAGACAATGATGAATTACATTAATAACAAATATTATAAATCAGATATAACAGGCAAGATTATTGGTTGCGCGCAAAAAGTTCATCGTTTTTTGGGAGCTGGTTTTCAAGAAAAAATATATCAAAGGGCATTAAAAATTGAGTTGAGTAAATTATGCTTGAATTTTGAAAGAGAAAAAGAAATGGATATATTTTATGAGGATATTTTGATCGGCAATAGAAGAGTGGATTTTTTAGTTGATGGGGATATTATGGTTGAATTACCTTGGATTACGAAATGCATTCAAATTATAAAATACTGCCTAAATTGTCATCCT
>JAHJJO010000136.1 GCA_018822835.1 Patescibacteria group bacterium | reverse complement strand
TAAACATAAACTTCATGCTAAACAAAACAATTATTAATAAAAAAATTATACAACCATATCAACATATCATTAATATATCTAAATCTGGTCTTGTTGCTATTTTTGTTTCTGCCCGATGTAAATTAAAAAAGCAAAGCAAATCTAATACTGACGAAGATTTAAGAGTAGAAATTGATGGGCAGAATTTTAGGGAAATTACCCCGGACAAAAATATTCAATTATATAATGTGCCGGCTTCGTGGAATGGAACAAAATTAATGGGCTTAAAGAAAACAGTTGTTTTTGTATTGAGATTGAAAAAAGGAAACCACAAGATTACTTTTATACCTTACAAAGGAGCAAAAATAGAAAATGTAGAAATAAAAGAATTTGGTCAGAATGTTCAATATCTATCGCTTGGCATCAATAAGCAAGCTGAAGACGGCGATAGGAGACCGTGGTATACTTTTGTTTTGGTGGATTTACCTTTAAAACATTTAGCTATAGAAACGACTATCCAAAAACGATTATGGGATAGCGATGATGTCAAAATAATAATAGATGGAAAGGTTAAAAGGAATATCAGGGGAGGAAAGCATAAATTTTGGTATTTAGTGGGAGGGATATTAGGCTGGATAGTTTGGAGGGTAATAGGTAGAAGCAAGAAAACAAAAGTGGAACTTGACGCATTGTTGGCATCAGGTCTGCATTATATTGAATTTTGGGCTGACAAGATGCCGGTGTTACATAATGTTAGATTGGATTTTGGGGAACAAATAGATTTTCAAACAAGAGCTAAGGTTGTTTGGAGTCATACGCGATTAAGAAAAGAGCCCACTACAAAATCAGAGGCAATAGTTGAAAAAATTAATAAAGACGAACAGATTATCGTTTTAGAGAGAGCCATAAAGGGTGAACGAGTTAGAAATGAGACGAATGATAAATTGTTATCTACTAATAGATGGCACAAAGTTGAATATAAAGGCAAAACAGGTTTTATTTATTCATTAGCATTAGAAATAGAAAGAGAAGGCGCGAAGACTATTCAAAGAATAATTATTGAAAAATCCAAAGATTTTGGACTGAATCCTGAAATTTTGTTAGCTTTATCTAAATGCGAATCAGAATTTTTTCCTTATACCGTTTCTTTTGATGAAAAGCAACCAGAAATTGCCTTTGGAGTGATGCAAATTTCTGGAGATTTACTCAACGATTTAGAAGATTATTTTAATTTAGAACAAAATATTCAAAGAGGTATAAGTTATTTTAACGATCAATATAATAAAAAATATAAAGATGATAAAGATAGATTAAGAAAATCTGTTGCTGCTTATAATGCTGGACCTGGTCATATTGAAGTTGACGAACCTTTTGAATTAGAATTATATGATCCTGAAACCAAAAGAATTGTTAATTGTGTTCAAGGTCATTTGAAAAAGAAAACTTTTAAGAAGATTTTGAAATCTTTGGCAAAAATTGGTCTTGGTTTGTTTTTAATTTTCCAGTTAATTTTGTTCTGTGAAGCTTTATTTGAACCAAAAAATGAGGTAATTTTTGATTCAGACATTAATTCTGCAGCAAATCTTATAGAAAAAGAAAATTTAGATGAAGAACCGATAGATCCTGCTTGTATGACATCAGAAGGATATATGGGTGAAGAATTTTGTAAAAGATACAAAGAATGGGCAGGTTGGGAATGATTATATTTTGATATGAAAAATTTTAGCAAAGTTATATTTACTTTATATCTTGAAAAATTAATAAAATTAATGAAAAGTCCAAAACAATTTATTGAAGCAGCAGGATTTCTTTATCTACAGCCATATCAATGGGATAGCTTTGATTTAGACCAAGATCAGGAAGAAGAAATTGTTTTTTTACAAGAGGATATTTTAGGGAGAGAATATATATTGTTAAATATTATTAATAAGAATGAACAAAATTTTAATTTAATTCAAGAAAAAATTCAGGAAAGTTATTTTAATTCTCATAATTCTATTTTATATCCTTCGAGACCGTTAAAGTTATTGGATCTTACAGGAGACAGTGTTCCAGAAATTCTTTTATTTTTAAATTCAGGAAGATATGGCGCGCATCTCCATGTTTTTGAATATAAAAATAGAAATCTTCAAAGAGTACTTTATATAGATGAATTTAAATATCCAAAATATATTTTTACTGATACGAATAAAAATTTGATTCCAGAAATTATTATTAAGGATGTTGGAGTGAAATATGAATATGATAAGAAAACAAATAGTTTTATAAAAATAAAAGAAGTTGAAACAGCTTATAAATAATTAACAAATTAGCAATTAGCAATTGTCAATTATTAAATTTAATTTGTAATTGATCATTGATAATTGTTAATTAAATATAAACCTATGAACAAAACAATCAAAATTACAGCAGTTATTATTGCTGTGATTATTTTAATTGCGTTTGTGTTTTTTATTTGGACTTACATTAAAATCAAAAATGGCGATTTAGTAAAGTGGGACAACAAATGGTACACAAAAGAAGAATTAAAAAAAGCATTTCCTCCGCAATACATAGAAGTCCCGGCAAAAAACACTCCTGAACAAGTGTACACAATTTTTAGACAGGCATTACTTGATAATGACATTGAAAAAGCGTTGGAGCAGATTAGGAAGGAGAACAGGGAGGAATACAGAAAGGCGTTTCAAGATAAAGAAAAGTTTGATAAATGGGTAAAAAGTTTGCCGAAAGCACTGACAAAAGAAAATGAAGATGGTAATTTTGCATATTATGATATCGACTATGGGACTGAATATAAAAACACAGTATCTTTTTTAAAAAATTCAGAAGGTTACTGGCAAATAAATAATATTTAAAAATAAAATTATGCATCTCAAAAAAACAAAATTTTTATTTATTATATTAGGCGCTTTATTGCTCTTCACGACAGCTGTATTTTGTTATGACAATTTTATAATTCATCCAAAATTATCCAGAGGAGCAATAAAAATATATAATAATCAAACAAATAATAAATTAACATCTAAACAGCAAGAATGGATTGTTTATGGTTCAATAGCTGAAGACGCTGATCCAAGATATAGAAACCATTATTATGATCCAACAACAGGTAAAGGACATTTGCTTGGAAAATCAGCAAAGCAATGGGCGCAAGAACAAGACAGTGTTAGCGGAGATTATTCAGAAAAAGCGATTATTCAAAACTATAAAAACAATAATTTTGAAAGAGCGTATCAAGGCATAGGACATATTATTCATCTTATCCAAGATATGTCTGTCCCGGCTCATACAAGAAATGATTCTCATGCAATGGGAGATCCTTATGAAAAATGGGCTGAACATAATGGAAATGTTGATTTAAGTAAAGCAGGTTTTATTCAAGTGAATAATTTGAATAATGCTTTTGATAATTTAGCAAGCTATTCTAATGGGAATTTTTTTAGTAAGGATAGTATTAATATTTCTGAAGATGAAATAAAAACAAGAAAAACAATAAATTTAAATGATCAAACTTTGACTTATATTATTTGTAGTGATAATCGAAATAATAATTTTATTTGTTTACGAGAAATTACAACTCCAACAAAAACATATTATGAAATTGATAACAACAAAATCCACTCCGACTACTGGACCCTTCTCTCACCCAAAGCCATTGGCTACAGCGCTGGAGTGATTGATTATTTCACAAAACAATTTGAAAAAATTGATCAAGAAAATAAAGAAAAACAAAAATTAAGTTTTTGGAGTAAATTAAAAAATAGCATTTCCAAAATTGCAAATAATATAAAATACAGTTTTGGAGACATAGAAATAGCCGGCCAGGTAATGGCAGTAATTACATTAGATACAGCGCATAATCTTTACGATATTATTAAGCAAGCTGGTTATGAAGGATATGTTGCTATGATACACAACAATTCTAATAATAGATCCATAACACTTCATACAACTCATAACTCACAACGCATAACACATAACTCACAACCCGAAACACAAAACACACAGCTCACAACACAAAACACGCAACAACAAAACACAGAAATACAAAAACACGAAAATACAAAAACACAAAAGCAAGAAGAAGAACAAGAAGAAGCAAAAACAGAAGAAACAGACAGAGGTTCAACCTCTAAAATCCCCGAGGTTGAACCTCTGTCTGTTTCTGTCTCCCGTATCATTGACGGCGATACAATAGAACTCTCAACAGGCGAGAAAGTGAGATACATTGGAATAGACACTCCTGAATTAAACAAACAAGGACCGGACGATGATGAATGCCTTGCTTGGGAAGCAAGAATTAGAAATATGGAATTATTAAGCAAAGGCAAGGTTTATTTAGTTAAAGATCCCGGTGTTGATAAAGATAAATATGGAAGGTTATTGCGATATGTTTATGCTGTGGAAACTAAGTCTCCAAAAGATGTTAAAGCAGGCTCGCCTGCTTTAACATCTTTTGGAGACTTAGTTTCCACAACCTTCATCAACGCACAGCTTGTTCAAGAGGGCTTTGCTAAAACATTTTTTTGCAAGCCAGGATGGACGGATTGTCCACTGATGGTTGACGACCAAAGAAAACAAATTATTATGTCTGCAGAGAGGTTAGCTGAAGATAATGGATATGGAATATTTGGTGTCTGCGAGGACCAGATGTCAGAAGTCAGAAATCGGATATCAGATATTGGGAATCAAAAAACAAAAGATAATAATAAAATAACAGATGATAGACAACAGACAACAAATAATAACCTACAAACAGACAAAGAAATAAAAAAAGAAAAAGAGACCGATAATCAAAAATCGAGAATTGATAATCCCAAAAAGCCATTTCCATTTTGGTTGTTCACTGGCAATGGAGATACTACTGCGCCAATCATTACCATCACATCTTCGCCGCCCGCTATCTCAAGCTCAACAACAGCTAATTTTCAGTTTAGCTCAGATGAAAAAAATGTTATTTTCCTCCTTCGCCAAGGCTACAGAGGACAAGTTGGCGAAGGAGATGATAGCTGGCAAGAATGTTCTGCTAATATTGAAATAAATAATCTAAATAATAATCAGCATAGTTTGGAAATTAAAGCAATTGATCAATCAGGCAATAAGAGTGTCGCAATAACGCATAGTTGGCTTGTTGACACAATCGCCCCTACTTCAACTATAAATAGTTTAGAGCAAGAATATGCGACATCAAGTTTTTTAGTAAGTTGGACAGGCGAAGATGTTATTGCAAGTTCAACAGCAAGTTCAACTGAAATTAGCGGTCTTGCTAATTATGATCTTGAATATAAAATAGCAACTGGAACAGAGGAATGGATTAATTGGATTTCAGCCACGACATCAACAAGCGCTGCATTTAACATCACAGTTGAAAACAACCAAAATATTTATTTTAAAATCAGAGCCAGAGACAATGCCGGGAATGTTGGAGAGTGGAGTAATGAGGTTGGGACAAAGATTGTTATGGAAGATGAAAATAATAATATTGCAAATCATGTTGTAATTAGTGAAATCAGGACAGGGGCTTCAAGCGCAAATGATGAATTTATTGAATTATATAATCCAACAGATCAAGACATTGATTTAGCAAATTATTCAATTCAGCGCAGGGGTTCAGACTCGCAAAGTTTTAAAAAGAAAAATATTACCGCAAGTAATGTAATTTCCACAACCACAATTCCGGCAAAAGGATATTTTTTAATTGCGTCAACTGATTATACTCCAGCATGTTCCCAATTTGCAAGCAATAATTTTTTTATTGCATGGGCAATACCTCCATGTTTTAATCCAGTAATTCCAGACATGACATACGGCAGTCCTTATTTATCTAAGACAGGAGGAACAGTATTCTTAACAGCCACCACAACGCTATTAACAGACGAAACAGCAGAAGATAAGAATATAGTAGTTGATAAACTATCTTATGGAACAGGAGATTATTTATTTCCTGAAATAAACCCTTATTTGCCTGCTCCAGATTCAGGGCAAACATTAGAAAGAAAAGCGACAGCCACGTCAACAACCGCAACAATGATTTTTGGAGGAGAGCATGAGTTGTTGGGTAATAATTATGACAGCGATAATAATAGTTTTGACTTTATTTTAAGAGAAGTCGGGGATCCGCAGAATACAAGTGGTTGGGTGGAGTGAAAAAGCCATTTTTTAATAGACAAGACGCTATTTTCGTCTTTGTTTTTTTGACATACAAATTTTAAGATGATATATTTAAAGTATGATTAATAAAGATTTATCCTCTGTAGCTTTCTCGTCATCCATAGCTTTAGCGAAGGAGGATGCGCATGACAAAGCGAAAGAGGAAAACATAGGAATAATTAAACAAATAATTGGCGCGGTTGTTGATGTTTATTTTGAACATAAATTGCCTAAGATTTATGATGCGTTGGAAGTTGAGGTTAGTAAAAAGCAGGAAACTAAGTTTCCAAATCAAAAAGGAAACTTAGTTTCCAAAACATCCCTCATCCTTGAAACTCAACAACATATTGGATTTAATGTGGTCCGAACGCTTGCAATGGGATCTACTGATGGATTAAAAAGAGGCGATAAAGTTATAAATACTGAGCAAGGCATTAGCGTGCCGGTTGGAAACAAAACTTTAGGCAGAATTTTTAATGTTTTAGGAGAGCCAGTTGATGGTAAAGAAGCTGTAGAGACAGAAAAAAAATATCCTATCCATCGCAAAGCGCCAAAATTTGAAGACCAATCAACTCAAACAGAAATATTAGAAACAGGCATTAAAGTCATTGATTTAATTTGTCCAATTGCCAAAGGCGGAAAAGTGGGAATGTTTGGCGGAGCCGGAGTTGGAAAAACTGTGATTATTATGGAATTAATAAATAATATTGCTAAAGAACATGGCGGATATTCGGTTTTTGCTGGAGTAGGGGAGAGAACTCGCGAAGGAAATGATTTGTATAATGAAATGAAAGAATCAGGTGTTTTAGACAAGGTGGCAATGGTGTTCGGGCAGATGAATGAACCGCCTGGAAGCAGAGCGCGTGTTGCTTTGTCTGGTTTATCTATTGCAGAATATTTTCGTGATGAACAAAATCAAGATGTTTTATTTTTTGTTGATAATATTTTTAGATTTACACAGGCAGGCTCAGAAGTTTCAACGCTTCTTGGCAGAATGCCATCAGCTGTTGGATATCAACCAACCCTTGCGACAGAAATGGGAGAATTGCAGGAGCGCATTACTTCAACAAAAAAAGGTTCAATTACTTCCATTCAAGCCGTTTATGTTCCTGCCGATGATTTGACTGACCCAGCGCCTGCAACAACTTTCGGTCATCTTGATTCAACTGTTGTTTTGGCAAGAAGTTTAGCGGAATTGGGAATTTATCCAGCTGTTGATCCATTAGATTCTACATCAATTATTTTAGATCCAAAAATAGTTAGCAAAAAACATTATGAAACAGCGCGCGGAGTGCAAAAAGTTTTACAGCGTTATAAAGATTTGCAAGATATTATCGCAATTCTTGGAATGGAAGAATTATCTGATGAAGACAAATTAACTGTATCAAGAGCAAGAAAAATACAAAAATTTTTATCCCAGCCATTTCATGTTGCTGAAACATTTACAGGTCAAAAAGGGGAGTATGTTAAATTAAATGACACAATTCGCGGATTTAGCGAGATTTTAGAAGGCAAGCATGATGATAAAAATGAAGGAGAATTTTATATGAAAGGCAATTTAGTTTAAAGTTTATAAACTAATTTAGCGGGATAGAGCAGTCAGGCAGCTCGCCAGGCCCATAACCTGGAGGTCGTCGGTTCGAATCCGACTCCCGCAACATAGAGTATTTTAAATTTTTAATTTTCAATTTCTAATTTTTAAACAATTTCCAATGATTTAATTTATTAATTTTTAATCTATATCTATAATCTATGATTTAGAAGACAGAACCAAGAAATTTAGCCAAGATATTATTGAACAATTAAATAAAATTAATCAAAATGTAATAAATAGAAATTTAGTTTCACAATTAATCAGATCGGCTACAAGCGTTGGCGCTAATTATTGCGAAGCTAATGGAGCTATTTTTGGCAAGGATTTCAAGAATAAAATTTTTATTTGCAGAAAAGAAATTCAAGAAACAAAATACTGGACAGAATTATTAGTTAAATCTAATTCAGAATATAAAAAAGATTTAAGAATATTATGGAAAGAAGCTCATGAATTAACATTAATTTTTAATAAGATTTCGTCTACTCTAAAAAATAATTTAAAAAATTAAATCATTTAAG
>JAHJJO010000135.1 GCA_018822835.1 Patescibacteria group bacterium | reverse complement strand
TAATAAAATTATATATTATTTTCATAAAGCTAAAAATGAATTAGCTGGTTTTTATTTTTTTGTAAAAACAAAAGTTAAGAAATCTCAAAAATTTAATGCTCATGAAAATTTTGATAAAAAATTAATTAACTCTTTATCAAAATCAAAAATTCCTACATTAAGCCAAATTAAACATATTAAAAAAGTTTTGAACAAAAGGGAAATTTGGATTATCCGTTTTTGTTTATTAATGCTATTTTTAAGCATATTTTTTATAGGAGCGTATTTTTATAAAACACATTTAAAAATCGCGCCAATAATTGGAGGTGAATACATAGAGGGATTGATTGGTTCGCCAAAACATATTAATCCTTTATATTCTAAAATAAACGATGTGGATGCTGATATTGGACAATTAATTTTTTCAAGCATTTTAAAATTAGATAAAAATCAAAAATTAGTTAATGATTTAGCCGTTAATTATAATATAAGCGAGGATAATAAAATTTATACATTCATAATTAGAGAAGACGCCAAGTGGCACAATGAAGAGAATGTGACAGTTGATGATATAATATTTACTTTTAATGCTATTAAAAACATTCAATATCAATCTCCTTTGCGCATCAGTTTTATTGGCGTTGATATAGAAAAAATTGATAATAAAACAATAAAATTTATTTTAAGCGAGCCATATGCCGCTTTTTTAGAACTTTTAACTTTTGGAATTTTACCTCAGGATTTATGGTCTCAAATACCTATTGAATCAGCAGGTTTTGCTGAATTAAATTTAAAACCTGTTGGGTCCGGTCCATATAAATTAAAATCATTTGCTAAAGATAAAATGGGCGTTATTAAAAAGTATATTCTTGAATTTAATGATAATTATTATGGAAAAAAACCTTATATTCAGAATCTTTCTTTTAATTTTTTTGTTGATATTGAAGAGCTAATTAATGCTTTAAATAATAACGACATTGATGGAATTGGATATTTGCCGTATAGCAGAAAAGACGATTTAGTTTCATCTAATTTTTTAGAATTACATAATTTATATTTATCTCAAATTAACGCAATTTTTTTTAATCAAGAGAAACAACCTGTTTTAAAAAATCAAAAAGTTCGCCAGGCATTAGCTTTTGCTGTTAATAAACATAAAATTATTGCCGACACTTTTAATGGGCAAGCCCGAATAATAGATGGACCTATTTTGCCAGACAGTATATGGTATAATGATAATATTAATAAATATCAATTTAATTTAGAACAAGCATCTAAATTGCTTGATGAAACTGAATGGGTTTTATTAAAAATTACTGATGAAGAAATTAAAAAAATTAATGAAAAAAAGGATACTGTTCAGGAAAACAGTGATGATGAAAATAATCAATTAACTGAAGAAGAAAAAAATAAATTATTTTTAGGAGCAGGGGATTGGAGGGTTAAAAAAAATGAGCAAAAAGATTCGTTAGTAGTTACGTTAACAACAGTTGAGACTAATGATAATATTAAAATAGTTAATTTTGTAAAAGAATTTTGGGAAAAGATAGGCGTAAAAACAAATATAAATATAGTTTCAGTTAGTGAAATTCAATCTAAAATTATTCAGCCAAGAAATTTTGAAGCTTTTTTTTATGGACAACGGCTTGGGCGAGATCCTGATATTTATGTTTTTTGGCATTCTTCTCAAATAGGAGAAAGTGGATTTAATTTAGCAAATTATAGTAACAATGAGGTTGATCAATTATTAGAAGATGCCCGTTTAACAAATAATATTGAAGAAAGAATTAAAAAATATAAAAAATTTCAAGAAATTTTAACTCAAGAAACGCCTGTGATTTTTTTGTACTCTCCTGTTTATACTTATGTTCAAAATAAGAAAATTAAAGATTTTAATATTAAAAATATTTTTGAACCGCATGATCGTTTTATAAATATTGCGGAGTGGTATATTAAAACGGGAACAAAATTTGCGTGGTGAACTACGCATAACGCATAACGCATAACGCATAACGCATAACGCATAACGCATATTTCTATTGTAATTTTGGACTATAAAGCATATTTTTAGATAAAAATCAAATAAAAATTGAAATAAATAAATTAACGTTATGCGTTCCACGTTACGCGTTGTGCGTATTAGGGCGGGTGGCGGAATTGGCAGACGCGCATGATTCAGGGTCATGTGGTATTATTACCATAGAGGTTCAAGCCCTCTCCCGCCCACAAATCAATTAACAATTAACAATTTACAATTTACAATTAGCAATTAACAATTTACAATTTACAATTTACAATTTACAATTAGCAATTAACAATTAACAATTAACAATTAACAATTTACAATTTACAATTAGCAATTAACAATTTACAATTAGCAATTAACAATTTACAATTAACAATTAACAATTACGAATTACGAATGAAATTAATTAATTCGTAATTCGTAATTTTTAATTTGTAATTGACTTTGTTATTTATTTAAATTTATGATTCAACAATCAACTTTTTCTCGCCAAAGAAAATTTACTTCAGCGAGAACAAATCAAAATGCTAAAACTCAAAGTAAAACACTCAAAACAACAACCATTAGTTCAAAACTGATTGACAGCAAAGACAAATTAAGAATTATGGTGCTAGGAGGGCTTGAAGAGGTCGGCAGAAATATGACCTTAATTGAATATAATAAAGAAATAATAATTATTGATATGGGTATTCAATTTCCAGAAGAAGATACTCCTGGAATAGATTATATTATCCCAAACATTGATTATCTTAAAGGCAAAGAAGATTGGATTAAAGGAGTTGTTATCACTCATGGCCATATAGATCATATTGGAGCCATTCCTCATATTATGGGCGAGATAAAAAATCCACCTATGTTTACAGGCAAATTAACAGCCAGTTTAATCCGCAAAAGATGCGAAGAATTTCAAAATTGTCCAAAATTAAAAATTGGAGAAATAAATGAAAAGTCAAAATTACAACTTGGACATTCATTTAAAATTGAATTTTTAAGATTAAATCATTCTATTCCGGATTGCTTTGGCGTTATTATTCAAACTCCGCTCGGCATAGTAGTTCACACAGGTGATTTTAAAATTGATTATTCTCCTGTTAATGACGCGCCGGCTGATCTTAATAAAATAGCATTAATAGGCGGAAAAAAAATTTTGTTGTTAATGTCTGATTCAACAGGCGCTGCTAAACCTGGGTATCAAATTTCTGAATCAAAAATTGGGCATGAAATAGATAAAATTTTTGAAAAAATTAATGGACGAATTATTATAGGCACATTTGCTTCGCAACTTAGCCGTATTCAAAAAATTTTTGATTTAGCAAATAAGTATGGTCGCAAAATATGCCTTCAAGGTCGTAGCATGAATACTTATATAGAAATCGCCCATCAGAGCGGATATTTAAAATTTTATCCACAAATATTAATAAATGATTCAGATTTAAACAAATTTGCGGATGATAAAATAGTTATATTGGGCACAGGTGCGCAGGCGGAAGATAACGCTTTTTTAATGCGAGTTGTGAATAATGACCATCGTTCTATAAGTTTAAAAAATGGAGATACTGTTATTTTTTCTTCATCAGTTATTCCAGGCAACGAAAGAAGTATTCAAAATTTAAAAGATATGATTGTAAGGCAGGGGGCTAAAGTAATACATTATGAAATGATGGATGTGCACGCGGGAGGGCATGCTCAGCAGGAAGATTTAAAATTAATGATGCGGCTATTAAAACCAGAAAATTTTATGCCAATAGAAGCAAATCATTATATGTTAAAAGCGCATGCGGAATTAGCGGAACAAGTTGGAATACCAAGAGAAAATATTTTTATAGCAGACAACGGACAAGTTCTTGAATTTAGCCGCCCAAATAAAACGTCAATTATAGGCAGATTAACAAAAGAAAGAGTTCTTACTGATTATGTAATGGTTGACGGTTTGGGCGTTGGAGATGTTTCACATATCGTTTTGCGGGATAGAAGAGTTATGGCTGCCGATGGAATGATTGTCGCAATTGCCACAATTGATTCTAGAACAGGAGATTGTATTGGCAATCCTGACATAATTTCCAGGGGTTTTATTTATATGAAAGAAAATAAAGCGTTGATTGAAAAAACCAGGATGAGAGTTAAAAATATAGTTAAAGATCATAATCCTAGAACCCCAGCTGATGTTGATCATATTAAAAATAAAATAAGAAACGATATTAATAAATTTTTATTTAGCAAAACAAAACGAAGACCAATGGTTCTTCCTGTGGTAATTAAAGTATAAAACATTAAACATTTAAGCATTTAAACATGTTGCGTTTTAGAATGACAATTCTGTTTTGAGTTTTTATATTTTGTTGGTATAATAATTTATAGTATCGGCAATTGAATTGAATATTTTTATTTGTATCAGAAACTAAGTTTCCAACTAAAAATTATATAGGTTCCAAAATATTATAAACAATCATTGATATTATAAAAATCTAAAATAGTTATTAAGGGAAACTTAGTTTCTTAATCCTATTTTTTAGTTTATGCGAACTGAAAACATAAAAAATAATCAATCAAGATCAATAAATGCATATCGCACCATTGCTTTGAGTTTTATTTTATTAACAATAATATTTTTAGGAATAGTATTTTATTTTTATCTTAATAAACTAACTATTATTTTAACTCCTAACAAAGAAAGAATTAGCGATGATTTTATTATAGATATTTATGATAAGACAAAAAATCAAGAACAAGTATTTTCTCAGCAAGCAATTTCAGGCACAATTCAGCAGTTTGAAGTAGAAGAGCAAGCCGCTTATCCTAGTAGTGGCGCAAAAAATATAGGTGAAGAAATTGCAGGTCAAGTAACTATTGTTAATAATTATACTAAAAATCAGCCTTTAGTGGCCAGCACAAGGTTGTTAACAGCAGATAACAAGTTGTTTAGAATTAAAGAAACAATTAATGTTCCAGCAAACCAATCTATTGTTGTAGATATTTATACTGACGAACCAAGTCAAGAAATGGCTATTGAACCAACAAAATTTACTATACCAGGGCTTTGGGCAGGTTTGCAGAATAAAATTTATGCAGAAAGCAATAAAAAATTTGTTTATCAATCAAAAATTAAAAAGTATATTCAACAAATTGATATAGATCAGGCAGTAAGCGATTTAAAGAAAAAATTAGCAGCAAAAGCAACTGAAAAAATTAGCAAAGACTTTAAAGACAATTATCAAATTCTTTATGATATTGATCAAAATACAACAAATGTAAATGTTGAAGGAAAAGTAAATGAAGAAAAAGATGAATTTTTAGTTACTATAAAAGCAAAAGTAGCGATAATTATTTTTTCTGATGATCAAATCAAGAAAGTAGCAGAGGAAAAATTAATAGACATATTGCCTGACAATAAAGAATTAGTGGAATTTTATCCTCATCAAATTATTTATACTTTGAATGCTTATGATGTTCAACAAGGTTTGGCTGAGGTTAAAGTTTCTTGTGAAGGCAAAATTTCCATGCAAAAAAATATAGACATTATTGATCTTAATAAAATTCAAGGTTTAAATGAACAACAGTTAAAAGTTTATTTAGATAATTTAAATGAATTTACTGATTATGAACTTATTTTTTCACCGTCATTTAGAAAAAAAGCGCCTAATTTAATTGATAGAATTCAGGTAGAAATCAAAAGTCCATAAAGTCCATTGAGTTGAAAGTTTATAAAGTTAAAAGTTATAAAGTTAATTACTTTATTAACTTTTAACTTTCTAACTTTATGAACTAAAGTATGTCAAATCGAAATTTATCCCGCACAATAGCTATGCAATCTTTATTTGTCTGGGATTTTCATAATCAAAAAGGTGATATTAATGAAATAATCAAAAATAATTTTATAAATTTTGCTCCAAATTTTAATGATGATGGTTTTGCGAAAAAAATAGTTAATGGCGTGATTAATAATTTAGAAAAAATAAATCAGTATATTATTAAATATGCTACTGAATGGCCTTTAGATCAAATTACTGTAATAGATAGGAATATTTTACGGATAGGAATTTATGAATTAGTCATAACCAAGGATGTTCCTTCTAAAGTGGCAATTAACGAAGCAATTGAAATAGCTAAAATTTTTGGAGGCATATCATCAGGTCGGTTTGTTAATGGTGTATTAGGAGCAATATATAAACGCATAACGCATAACGCATAACGCATAACGCATAACGCATAACGCATAACGCATAACGCATAACGCATATTATTATTTTGGGGCAAGCATATTTTTAGATAAAAATCAAATAAAAAGCGAAGCAAATAAATTAATGTTATGTGTTACGCGTTATTCGTTCAATGACAGCATCAAATAAATATGTTATAATGATATAAATGTTGATAAAACAAAGGATTAAAAAATTTTTATTTGTTTTTTTAATTTCTATCGCTTTTATAAGCGGCGGGTTTTTTGTTTGGAAAACTGTTTTTGGCGCCGGAGGAATTTC
>JAHJJO010000019.1 GCA_018822835.1 Patescibacteria group bacterium | reverse complement strand
TTCCAAAAAAAAACAGAAGTCCGACTTCGGGGAGCTCCCCGAAGTCGGACTTCTGTTTTTTTTTGGAAACTTAGTTTCTACGCCCGTGCATTACACACTTTAATAAACTCTACAAACAATGGATGCGGATTTAATGGCCGTGAAATATATTCTGGATGGAATTGCACGCCAATGAAAAATGGATGCTTAGTAATTTCAATTGCTTCTACAATATTTCCATCAGGTGAAATTCCGCAAATAGTCAAGCCATTTTTTTCAAACAATTCTCTATATTTATTATTAAACTCATATCTATGGCGATGACGTTCTGACACAATACAATCTTTAGAACTCATCCCACTCATCCTACTTATCTCACCAATCCTACTAATCTTTCTTTCATACGCTTTTGCTAAATGCGTATTTTTTATTATTTTACATGGCCATCCGCCTAATCTAATAGTGCCACCATACTTTTTTTTAGCTAATAATTTTTTTTGATTTTGCATAAGATGAATTACAGGATTTTGCGTGTTTGGATTAATTTCTTCTGAATTAGCATCTTTAAGCCCGCAGACATTGCGGGCAAATTCAATTGCTGCCATCTGCATTCCATAACAAAGCCCAAAATATGGCACATTATTTTCACGGCAATATTTAATCGTTTTTATTTTTCCTTCATGCCCTCTTGACCCCCATCCTTGCGGAACAATTATGCCATCAAGTTTTTTTAAAATTTTAATTCCATTTCTTTCTACTTCTTCCGTATCAATCCAATGTAAATTCGGTTTGCATTTATTTACAGCTCCAGCATGTTTAATAGCTTCTATAACTGAAATATAAGAATCTGATAAACAAAAATCTCCTGTTGTAAAATATTTTCCAACAATGCCGATATTAATTTCTTTATCGGCTTTTTTAATATTATCCACCATTTTGCGCCATTCAACTAAATCGCGCCTTCTTCTTTTGAGCTGTAATTTTTTTAAAATTCTTTCACCTAAGTTGTCTTTTTCAAAATTTATTGGGACATCATAAATAGAATCAATATCAGGCGCCGCAATAACATCTTCTTTTGTAATGTTACAGTTAATTGCGATTTTTTTTCTTCTTGCGTCGTCAATTTCAACTTCTGAACGCGCAATAATAAAATTTGGCTGAATTCCAGCGCTGTTTAAATTTCTAATAGCATGTTGAGTTGGCTTTGTTTTCATTTCTCCAATTTTATTTGGAATAGGCAAATAACTGACCATTACAAATAAAACATCCTTAGGATGATAGAGTTTCATCATTCTAGCTGTTTCTAAAAATAGCAAATTTTGATATTCTCCGATTGTGCCACCAATTTCAATAATCATAATTTCAGCCTCTGTTTTTTTTACTGCTTTGTTAATTCTTTCTCTGACTTCAATAGGAATATGAGGAACAACTTCGACGCATTTTCCTTTATATTTTAAATTACGTTCTTTTTGTATAACATTTAAATAGACGCGACCAGTTGTCATATAATTTGTTTTATATATATTTTTATTTAAAAATCGTTCGTAGTTTCCAATATCCTGATCTGTTTAATCCCCATCTTCTGTAACAAAAACTTCCCCATGTTCAGTTGGATTCATTGTGCCAGCGTCAATATTAATATAAGGATCAATTTTAATAGCGCTTACATTATATCCTTTGGACTGCAAAATAAGACCTATTGAAGCTGTTGTAATCCCCTTGCCAACTCCTGACATTACGCCCCCGACTATAAAAATGTATTTAGTTGATTTTTTTGTTTTTGACATAAAATAAATTAGCTTTTTAGCTTGTAGCTTTTTAGCTTTTTAGAATATTAAATGATCTTTCCGCCAAAAGTTTTTAATAAATTATTTGTTATATCATTGTCTGGCGCATTATTGTTGTTAGATAAATTGCCATTAATTTTTATGCTTTTATCAACCTTTGTTTTTATAAACAAAGGAGTTTTATATATTTCAAGTAAAGCTTTTTCCGCTAATTTTTTAGTTTGCGGTTTATCTATGTTATCTTTATGAAATTTATATTTAAAAGTTAAAAAAATTTGATCACCTTTTACATCTTCTACAACTGAATTTTTTAAAATTAATGGCAATGAATGATTGTATTTTTTAACTTGAGAAAGCATTTCTTCCCATTTGTCTATTATTTGTTTTTTATTAATAGCAACTTGAGAGACAGGAGTAGCAGGAGCAGAGACAGCCCCTCCCCAGTTTGCTTTGTCCGACAAAGCGAACTGGGGAGGGGCTGTCTCTGCTGTTCCTGCCGTTTTAGCTTGTTTAATGTCTAATAATTTATTTGGTTTCCTACTGTTTATGATACACAATTCAGTAATAGCGAGTTCAATTGGAAGTTGAATAATAAAACTATCTTTAATTTTATTTCTTGCTGAATTAAATTTTTTTATAAAGCTCACTAATTGTTCTAATTCTAAATCCTTAGTTATTTGGTTGATTTTTATTTCCAGGGTCTCGCCTAAATCCAATCCAGAATATTCAGGATTAATTTTATTTAGCATTATTTTCCGCAATGTTTCAATTAAGTCAGTTGTAAATATTTTAATATCAATTCCTTCATCAACTAAATTATTAATAAGTCGCACAGCTGTTCCGCAATCTTTTTTTGTTATGGCCTTAATTAAATTAATAATTTCATTTATATCACTGCGCGGAATAACTAAATCAGCTTCCTCCTGCGTAATTTTTTTTCCTCCAATAGATATAATTTGCCCTAATAAACTTTCCGCGTCCCGCATATATCCTTCACATTGCCTTGCAATAGACTCTAATATGCTTTGCTCAATTTTAATATTTTCTTTTTGAACAATATAGTTTAATTTTTTAATAACATCATTAACGCAAATTCGTCTAAAATCAAATCTTTGACATCGTGAAATAATTGTTGTCGGCACTTTATGGACTTCAGTAGTGCATAAAATAAAAATAACATTAGCGGGCGGCTCTTCAATGGTTTTAAGAAGCGCGTTAAATGCTGATATTGACAACATATGAACTTCATCAATAATAAAAACTTTATATTTATATTTTGACGAAGCTATTCTCGCCAAGCCCACTATATTTTCACGAACATTATCAACTCCAGTATGACTTGCCGCGTCTATTTCAATAATATCTAAACTTTTGGTCTGAATAATTTCTTTACATATATCACATTGCCCGCATGGCTCATATTCGCCTGTTTTTCTTTTTGGACAATTAATTGCATTGGCAAATATTCTGGCAAAAGTAGTTTTTCCAACAGCGCGCGGACCGCAAAATAAATAAGCATGCGCAATGCTATTGGTTTGGATCTCATTCTGCAAAGTAATTTTTATATGATTTTGCCCAACAATCTCTTTAAAACATTTTGGCCTGTATTTTCTATATAATGTAATTGACATAAAAATATTTTAACATATAAACATTTAAACAAAAATAACTTTCAAGTATCAATTTTCAATAATCATTAAATAATCAAATATTAAAATGATCATTGAAAATTTGATAGTTTTTTAGAACAACGGCTCCATAGTTCCCGAGACTTCGGGACTGTGGAGCCATAATGTTTTATCTATAATATATTAAAAAATTCGTATGTTAACTTTTTAATAGAATTCATTAACAACGAAATATTGTTTAATTG
>JAHJJO010000134.1 GCA_018822835.1 Patescibacteria group bacterium | reverse complement strand
TGCAAGCTGAGAATTGATTTTTTTTGTTTTTCAGCAATATTTTCACGTGAATTTACTACTGTAAAAGAGCTAAATGATTCATTAATATCTGGCGGCATAATATCAATCCCCATATTGCGGCACTCTTCAATTTTAATTCCAATTTTATCAATATTTCGCTGGTCAGATGTTAAAAGCGCTGCCATAAATTCTTCAGGCCAATGTGCCTTAAGATAGGCTGTCTGATAGCCGATTAAAGCATAACAAGCAGCATGAGATCTGTTAAATCCATATCCGGCAAATGGTTCAATAAATGAAAAAATATTTTCAGCTAACTCGCTTGGAATGCTATTTCTTACGCATCCTTCAATAAACTTTTCTTTTTGTTCACCTAATAATTTTGGAATTTTTTTACCTACTGCTCTTCTTAGAATATCCGCTTCGCCCATAGAAAAACCTGCTAAATCTCTAACAACTTGCATTATCTGTTCTTGATAGATTGCGACACCATGAGTTTTATTTAAAATTGGCTCTAATTTATGATGTAAATATTTTATTTTTTTTCTGCCTTTTTTTCTGGCAATATAGTCCGGAATCCATTCCATTGGCCCCGGACGATACAGCGCAACCATTGCAATAATATCTTCAAATTCTGTTGGCTTTAATTCTTTAAGACATCGCTTCATTCCTGATGATTCAAATTGAAACACGCCTGTTGTTTCGCCTTTTTGAAATAATTGATAAGTTTTTTGGTCATCTAATGGAATTTTATTAATATCCACATTAATTTTATCAGCGTTTTTAAGAATATTAATGGTTGTTTCAATGATTGTTAAATTTTTTAATCCTAAAACATCAATTTTTAAAAGCCCCAAATCTTCAATCGGATGAAGGCTGTATTGGGAAATAATTGTTTTGTCAGATGATGAAACATATTGCAAAGGAACATAATTGTTTAACGGTTTTTTTGTAATAAGCACACCGCAAGCATGCGTAGATGAATGTCGCGCGACTCCCTCAAGTCTTCGCGCATAATCAATAATGATACGCGCGGCTTCTTCCTGCTGATATATTGCGCGAAGTTCACTGACAATTTTTAAAGCTTTATCAATTTTACATAAAGCTGGAATCATTTTTGCAAGCTTATCGCAATAATCATAAGGATAATGCAAAACTCTGCCAACGTCTCTAATTGCCACTCTTGCCGCCATAGTTCCAAATGTAATAATCTGCGCTACATGATCTTTGCCATATTTTTCTTCAATATAATGAATTACATCATCGCGCCTTGCGTCAGAAAAATCCATATCAATATCAGGCATTGAAACGCGTTCTGGATTTAAAAACCGTTCAAACAACAAATTATATTTCAATGGATCTAAATTGGTAATTCCTGTTAAATAGCAAATTATAGAACCAGGAGCGCTTCCCCTGCCAGGCCCAACAATGATTCCATTGCTTTTAGCCCAATTAACAACATCTGCGACTATAAGAAAATAAGAAGACCAGCCCATTTTTTGAATAACTGACAATTCATAATTAATTCTTTCTTTAATAACTTCATCCACTTCTTTATAATTCTTATTATATCGTTTTAACAATCCTTCTAAAGTTAACTTTTTTAAATATTCATCTCCATCATAATTATCAGGCACCTGAAAAAATGGAAGTTGAATGTTTCCTAATTCAATTTCCAAATTACACTTTTCTGCAATTCGCGCAGTATTACTAATTGCATCCGGCGTGTCTTGAAAATATTCTGCCATCTCTTTTGATGTTTTAAATGAATAATCAACTCCAGACATATTCATTCTATTTTTATCTTCTTTTTTTTTCTTATTTTGCAAACATAATAAAATATCTTGAGCTGCTTCATCTTCCTTTTCTAAATAATGCGTGTCATGAGTCGCGACTAATGGAATATTTAATTCTTTGGAAAATTTTACTAATTGTTCATTCACATAGTCACACCCTTCAAGATCAGGGTGGTGCATGATTTCTAAATAAAAATTATCTTGGCCAAACAATTTATTATATTTAACAGCTTTTTCCCGCGCTTTATCAATTTTATTTGACAGAATTAATTTTGGAATTTCGCCGCCCAAACATCCTGTGCAGGCAATTAATCCTTGGTTATATTTTTGAAGAATTTCAAAATCTATTCTTGGTTTATAATAAAATCCTTCCAAATGCGCAATAGTTGTAAGTTTAATTAAATTATTATAACCTTGCTTGTCTTTAACTAAAAGCAGAAGATGGTAATAATTTTTTTCATCTGATTTTGCGTTTTTATCAAAACGTGAATTAGGAGCTACATAAGCTTCAAGTCCGATAATCGGCTTAATTCCAGCTTTTTTACATTTTTGATAAAATTCAATTACTCCATACATTACTCCATGGTCAGTTAAAGCCAAAGCTGTCTGCCCATCCTCTTTTGTAGCTTTAATTAATTCGTCAATTTTTACCACTCCATCTAATAAAGAATAATGGCTGTGGTTATGTAAGTGAGTAAATTTCATAAAAATGAATTATGAATTAGGAATTATGAATCAAGAATAACAACTAATTATAAATTAATTAATTTATTTCTGATTCCTAATTCATAATTCCTAATTCAATTTATTGCATATTAATAATAACACCCTCACTATTCTGAATCTGCCCGTCCCATGTATGTATTTCAGCGTAAATTTTATAAGTTCCAGGCAATAAAAAATCTTTTTGCAGTTTGCTTTCTATTATTGTGTTGTCAATTGACTGCAAAACTTCCAACAAAACAGGCAAACTGCTTGTTGAAGAATTTTCTTCAGAATTATTAATCGCAAATATATTTATTTTAACCACTTTTTGCGGATTGTTAATATTGAATTTTAAATTTAATGGAAAATCAATATTAGAAATTGCCACTCCATTGCTTGGCTCAAGCCATGAAACAATAATATCATTGTTATTTTGCTGTTGATCTAAAATTAAATTAAATTCCAATGATTGTTTAGAGCAATTGTCAATATCATCGCAAACTTGAACGGTTAATTTATAATAACCATTATTTAAAAAACTGATATTTTTTTCCAGATTAAAGGGATATGTTTTATTAATAGATAATAAATTATCATTAATATAATATTCAGCCCTGTTTATGCCTCTTGGAGCTGATGCTTGAATGTTGGAAATGAACAGCGACTCTGCAATAATTTGATTGTTCGTTGGTTGAACAATGTTAAACAAAGGCCTGTTTTCAGATTTATGAACATTATCATATTCAGTTGGCGGAGAAGAAGTTGCTAATTTGTTTTTCTCAGCCCATGCTAAAACACGATTTTCCCATAAATGAAATTGTGGATCATTATCTGGATTTTCAGGCGTTGCTTCTAATGGCTTATTTTTATTGGCATAATACAATAAACAATGATGCTCTTGATAAAACCTTTCTTCTATAAAACTTTCTGGCGTCCATTCTGTCGCAAGTAGACCTGATGCTTTGTCAATCTTTATTGCTTTTTTCATTTGAGTTTCACCATCAAGAATTGGCTTGCCTGTTTTAATATCTTTCGGACTGTTAAAATATTCTATCGGCGTATCACCTAAAACCTTTTTCATAAAACTATTCCAGATGGACGCGGCCACTACACCTCCTGCCGCTCCCCTCTTCATTGCAGTATTATCACTATTGCCAACCCACACACCAACAACAATAGATGGTGTATAACCGATAGTCCACGCATCCCTATAATCATTGGTTGTTCCTGTTTTCACTGCAACAGGCCGATTTCCAAGAGTTAGCCAATTTTCTGTTCCAAACGTATAAGCTCTTAATTCATTATTTGATAAAATATTATTAATTATTCTGGCGGTTTCTGGCTTTAATGTTTGCTTGTTTTTATTTGATTTAGATTCCTCTATAATATGACCATTTTTATCTTCTACTTTTAATATCGCTGTTATTGGATAAATTTTTCCTTCACGACTGAAAGCGCTATATGCGTTAACATGTTCAATTAATTTAACTTCGCCTCCTCCAAGAACAAGAGATAATCCAAAACGTTTGCGATCAGACAAAGTTGTGTAACCCAAATTTTCAGCTAAATCTAAAACATTATTTACTCCAGCCAAATAAAGCGTTTTTACAGCCGGTATATTTAAAGATCCTGCTAAAGCTTTTTTCATAGTCACAGGACCATGTTCTTTTAAATCATAATTATGTGGTTCATATGGCTCGTCCGCATTATTAGAAAAATTTGTCACAACATCATAAAGAACAGTGTCAGGAGTATATCCATTTTCAAAAGCTGCTGCGTAAACTATTGGCTTAATTGAAGAGCCTGGCTGGCGCGAACTTGTTGTAATATTTACTTGACCGTCAATTTCTTCATTAAAATAATCGCTAGACCCAACCATTGCCAATATCTCCCCTGTTTTAGGATCAATAGCTGTTAAAGCTGAATTATTCGCATTATATTGTTTATTTTTTTCCATGCCATCTTCAACAACTTCTTCAGCTATTTTTTGTTTATATAAATCAAGTGTTGTATAAATCCTAAGACCTTCGCGTTCAATCATTTTCTCACCATATTTTTCAGACAAAAGCCCTTTAACATACATTACAAAATGCGGGGCAGTAATATTGGCTGATGGTTTTTTAAATTTTAATTTATACTGTTTTGCTGCTTCAACTTTAGCTTCGCTAATATATCCTTGCTCTAACATTAAATCTAAAATATAATGCTGTCTTTGAATTAAAAGATCTTTATTTGGACCATAAGGGGAATATCGACTTGGAGCTTGAGGCAAAGCGGCTAAAATAACTGCCTCAGGCAAATTAATATTTCGAATGCTTTTGCCAAAATAACGCTGGCTTGCCGCTTCTATTCCATAAGCCGTGGAACCATATGGTATTTCATTAAAATACATTTGTAAAATTTCATCTTTTGAAAAATTTTTTTCCACTTTATATGCCAAAACTAATTCTTTAATCTTTCTTGTGTATGTTTTTTCTGAAGTAAGTATGGCATTTTTGATAAATTGCTGAGTCAATGTTGAACCGCCTGCTTTTTTATTATAAAGAATGTTTGTGACCAAAGTCCTTAACATTGCCAATGCGCTAAATCCTTGATGTTTATAAAAATTTTTATCTTCAACGGCAATCGTGGCCCATTTTGCATAATCAGGAATTTCACTTAAATTTACTATTGTTCTTTCTTCTTCTCCATAAATTTCATACAGAACTGTTTTTCCAGTTCTATCAAATATTTTTGTGCTTTGAGTAATCTCGCGCTCCATTAATTTATGAGGATCTGGAATATCTTTTGTAATCCAAACTATTATAATAAAGCCGCATGTAGTGGCTAATAGTCCAATAATTGCAAATAAAATAGCTATTCTTTTCATTAAAAAAAACGCAAAAGCGTTCTGATGCTTTCTAAATTTATATTTACCTGGTCCAGTACTATGTTTTTTCCATCCAGACTGATTATTTCGCCGGCCATCAATATAATATTTTTTTGCTTTTTCATTTCTCCAAGATTGTTTTTTTTGAGAAAGTTGAGATATGGGCATAAAGACATGTAGCACACAGCATGTAACAATTAGTTGTGTTACGTGTTACGTGTTGTCTATTTTCTACAGTATCATACAAAAATATCATCAGCAACTCTTGACAAGATTTTAAAAGTATGCCATGGTTAAGTATTGAATTAGAAATTGGGGATTAGGAATTAGCACTATTCCCTTCCCCCTTTTTCCAAATTCATTAAAATAGTAGAAGTTTGACCTCTAAAAAAATAAGCAGACAGAGGTTTAGCCTCTAAAATCCCCGAGGCTAAACCTTTGTCTGCTTATTTTTACATTTTTAATTAGTGAATTTAGAAAAAGAGATATTAAAAAAGACCAAGCTATTCTTGATAAATATCATGAACAGCTTGGTCTTTTTTTGTTCCAACGCTTTTTTGCGTAGAAACTAAGTGTCCAAATAAGTTTAAAGCAGATAATTCTGCTTTAAACTTATTTGGACACTTAGTTTCTTTCCCCACTAGTGAAACGAAGCCAGAAAATTCTGTTATGCGTTATGCGTTCCACGTGATCGCTTGCACAGGACAACTTTGAGCAGCTTGTTTAGCGCATTTTTGATTTTTTTGGCTAATAACTTCAGATTTGCCATCACTATTAATCTGAAAAATTTCAGGACATAATAATACGCAAGCTCCGCATCCAATGCATAAATTTTTTTTAATTACAATCATAAAACAAAAAATAATTATCAAGTATCAATTTTCAATAATCAATTCACCCTGTTAAATCCTGCAGAGCAGGAATTTTGTTCAAGACAAAATTATTTAACAGGGTAAATAATCAAATATTAAATGATCATTGAAAATTTGATAATTTATTGAAAATTGATTATTGAAAATTGGAAATTATTATATGTTCTGATATAACTTAACATATTTTTTTGCCGGAATTTCCCAGCTTGTTGACTCTTGCATAACTCGCACTATTAAATTCTGCCAAATATCTTTATATTTATATGTTTCCAATGCCCTAATAATCGCTCCATACAAAGCAAATTCATTAAATTTATCAAAAACAAATCCAGTGCCGCTTCCATCAATTGGATTAAAATTATTAACCGTATCATGCAATCCGCCAATCTTTCTAACAATTGGAATGCATCCATAACGCATAGCAATTAACTGATTAATGCCACATGGCTCATAATGTGATGGGAGTAAAATAAAATCCGAACCAGCGTAAATTAATGTTTCATATTTTTGATTTTTTTCATTAAATGGAATAATCACAATTTTTTTTGGATATTTTTTAGATATTTTATTTAATGCGTGTATATATGTTTTATTGCCAGAACCCATAATTATCAACTGCATGTCTAAATTCATTAATTGATCCACAATTTTTAATAATAATTCAAATCCTTTTTGGAATGCAACACGCGATGTCATGCAAATTAGAGGCACTGCGACATTAACTGGTAAATTAAATTGCTTTTGCAAATGTTCTTTGTTTGGTTTTTTGCAATAAATTTTGTTATAATTATAATTTTTAAATAATCCAGGATCTTTAGCGGGATTATATGAATAATAATCTATTCCATTTACTATTCCAAACAACTTGTTTTCCCTGTTTTTTAAAATACAATGCAAATCCTGTCCAAATTTTTTAGTCATTATTTCCATGCGATACTGCTCGCTCACAGTATTAATAACATCAGCTGATAAAATCGCCCGTTTTGCAAAATTAATATACTCAATGTCAGGATCGCTTAAATGAGAAATTCTTTTGTGACCATAGTCTTTTTTTGCAAACGGTATTTCCCACCAGTTACGACCAAATTGAAAAATTAAATTATGAATTGTAAATATTGTTTTGGCTTTTTCTAATGTTTTAGAATAACGGAAAGCTGTTTTAAGATAAAATGGAATCAAGCCAGCTTGCCAGTCGTGACAATGAACAATATCAGCTGAAAATTTTAATAAAGAAATTAATTTTAATGCCGCTACGTCAAAAATTAAAAATCTAGCGTTTTCATGATTTGAACAATATAATATTTTCCGTTTTGAAAAATATTTTTTGTTTTCAATAAAATACACTGGTAAATTATTCATTAAATATCCTTTCCAATAATTGATTCTAACCGCTTCTTTTGAATTAAGATGAACTTTAATGTTTTTGTAAATTAATTTAAGATTATACTTTTTTTTGTCAATTACAAGCCCGTACAATGGCGTAATAATAATAACTTTATGCCCTAATCTTTGTAATGCTTTTGGCAAACTGCGCGCAACATCAGCAAGCCCTCCTGTTTTGGAAAACGGCGCTAATTCACTTGAGATTGAAACTATTTTCATAATGTTTGTTGCAAAGAGAAGCTGACTACTGCACCATATATCCTTCTTGAGTTTTAACTAATTTTAAACCAACCCTTTCAAGATCTTTTTTTAAACATAAAGATTTAGATAAATTGCTCTTCAAAGAAGAAAAAGGGCTACGTAATCTCAACTCATGAAGTTCCTGCAGCATAGGATCGCCAGGAAATTCTTTCTGAACGCTTTTGCGAATTTTTAAATCCCATATTTTTTTCATAGATTGGATGTAGAATTATATAACAAAATTAATTATAGCATCTCAGGTGGAGCTAAAATTTCAATTTGGGCATATCCTTGTTGAACATTAATAGCATTAATAACTGTTCTAACAGAAAGATTAACCATATGCTTAAAATTCCAACTTAAAATATAATTCATATTATTAGTTACGGCAATGGCAATTTGAAAAATATCATCTTGAAATTTAACAGGAATAATTTTAGTTTGACTATAAATTTGAGATAGTTTTTTAGCTTGAAGAGTCAAAGGTAAAATATTCAGCCCTTGAGTAAATTTTAAAAATTTGTTTTTTCTTTCAATATCAGTTGTCTGCTCTAATTCATTAAGAGTAATTTCTGAAATATAGAGATCAAAAAATTTGATTTTTTGATAAGATTCTCTTGTTAGTTTCATTCTGTCTATTTGTCGTTCATCATAATAAGCGCTGATTACAGAGGTGTCTAAATAAATTTTTTGTTTTTTAATACTCATTTATTTTATACTATCATACAAAAATATTATCAGCAATCTTGACAAGATTATTAAAGTATGTTATAGTGAAACATTAAAAAAAGACTAAAAACAGAAATCTAACTTCTGTTTTTAGTCTTTTTTTTCTGTTGTGTTTATTGTACCAAGCTCGAACCTATTTCCAAAATCTATAATGTGCCACGCGCGGAGCGCGTGGTGGCTTGAAACTGAATCGTACGCTCGTATCGTTCCGCCACTGCCTCGCTTCACTCGGCAACCCCAAAAAGAAAAAATGTTCCTTGCTTTTCGGATTTGCGCGCGAC
>JAHJJO010000133.1 GCA_018822835.1 Patescibacteria group bacterium | reverse complement strand
AGAGGCGGCAATTTGAATTATGTCTCTAAGAGACAAATTTTCAGTAGCCTCACCTCATCCTGCCCTTATCGTATTCCAAAAAATGCAATTAAACAATATTTCGTTGTTAATGAATTCTATTAAAAAGTTAACATACGAATTTTCAAAAAATAATCAATGATCAATTTTTAATTTTCAAATAATCTATTGAAGGCTCCATAGTTCGAGCAGTTGAAAATTTGCGGAGCAAAATTTTTTACCAATGAATCACGAAGTTAAATAATTACCATGATTTATAAAACGCTCCTTTTTGTCATCCTGACCCGCCGATTCGGCGGGGAAGGATCTATTTGCAGGTTGAATCAATTAGTGCAATAACCACACACCCGCAGACCCTGTTAGATAAATTTCTAACAGGGTAAATAGATCCTTCGTCGTCCCTCTCCAGTTTTTTAATAAAATTAAAAAACTGGAGAGGGACTCCAGGCTGTCTAAAAACTCCAAGCCAATTTTTGAATTCCCCACTTTAGAGTTATTTTAGATTTAAAATAGGGACGAGACCCCTAAATTAGACTATATTTTAACTCATATTCCCCACTTTTTAATTATTTTTGCGTCAAAATTGAGTTTTTAGACAGCCTGACTCCTCAGGATGACAAAAAGTATATTAGTTAGTGCTGAATTACAGTGTTTCATCTATATATTACAAATGATAAATTATAAAAAAATAAAAATTATTTGTTTTGCAGCAGCATTGGTAGCAACTACAATATTCGCAAATGGCGTTTTATTGTTTGATGCAACAGCTGAAGAAGAAAAATGCGAGGAGCAAGCTGTTATTGAACTTGTTTTTCGAAATTCAGATGGAAAATATATTCCAGACATTAAATTTGAAATGTATGAGCAAATAAACGATGTTGATGGCAAACCAAAGCCAGATAAAAAAATTATTTCAGGAAGTGTTAGCGATAAACTTGGCAAAGGAGAAGCAAAATTTATGCCAGAATGGGGCGCAAAATACGCGATAAAAGCATGGCAAAATAATAGCAATGTTGGCAGTTTTTGGTTTTTTAATGATTTAATAAATATACCATGCGGGACTAAAGCTAAAATAACAAAATATTTGAGCGGAATAAATTTTATTTTGCGCGACACAGAGGGAAACTTGCGTAAAAATACGAAATTTTCATTATACACGCAACATTATGACGCAGATGATCGACCAATCAAAGAAAAAGAAGACCTTGTTGGAAGTTTTAACACATCAGAAGAAGGAGAAGTTATGATTTATGTTGCAGATCATGATCATTTTTTGCCAGGAACAATAGGTGGACATTATGTATTTACCGCAGATAATGCAAAAGCAAAATTTATTTCTTATAATATTCAACCGCAAAATTATAACATAATTAAATTTGAATATATTTTTAGCGATATTGTTTTTTCTGTTAAAAATACCATGGGAGATAATTTACCTAAAACTGATATTCAAATTTATGAACAAAATTTTGATGACAAAGGAAACCCCATTGCTGGAAAAAAAATAACTACGCTTCAAATAGACTCTGCTGGACAAGTTATTTTTGAATATCCCGCAGGTGTGTATATGGCAGAAATTAAAGATGATATTGGACAATATTTTAAATTTTGGGACTTAAAAATGCTTGACAATAAAAGAATAAAAAAAGAATTAACTACAAATTTAATTAGAATTTCCGCTATTGATGATCAAAAAAAAACATTATTTAATAAAACAGTTGATATTTATGATATGGTTAAAGATGAAGAGGGGTGGTATTATCAAAATAATAAAATTAAAAGTTTAAAAATTGATAATAAAAATTATACAGATACTTCTTTAATATCTAACCCATATTTATTTACTATCAAATATAAATCAAAATTTTTAGACAACAAAGAAAAAGAATATGGACATGCATTGTATGCGGAAGATGGAAAATTACAAAAAATTACTATTAAAACGACTCTTGAGAATGAGGTGACTTTAGGTAAAAAATATAAATTAACAGCTCCTGTTTTTGAAAATGATGGTGATAATAATTTGCCAGCATCTGCTGAACAATCATTAACAAACAGAACGCTTGGATATATTTTATTGCAAACAGAATCAAATGGGGAAGCATGGTATGTATATAGAAATACGCGCAAACGATATTATATAAAAAATGGATATATAGCGTATCAAATGTTAAGGCAGTTTGGGCTCGGTATTACCAACAAAGATTTAAGTAAAATTCCAGTTGGCTTAAATGATAATTTTAAAAGCATAGATTCTGATGCTGACGGCTTGTCTGATAAAATAGAAAATGCGCTAGGCACTGATATTAATAATAATGACAGCGATAATGACGGTCATTTAGACGGAACAGAAGTGAAATATGGTTATAATCCTTTGGGAAAAGGCGAAATTCAAATTGATTCAAAACTTATTGAAAGATTAAAAGGCGTAATACTTCTGCAGGTTGAATCCAAAGGCGAAGCATGGTATATTAATCCACAGGACGGTAAAAGATATTATATGAAAGATGGCGACAGCGCTTACCAAATAATGAGATTTTTAAGTTTAGGAATTACTAATAAAGATTTGGAACAAATTTCAGAAGGAGAGGTAGTCAATTAATAATTAACAATTAACAATTAACAATTACGAATTACGAATTTTTGAATGGTTGTCGGGAGTGCGACTCCCGACAACTCTCGACATTTTATGTTTAAAAAAATATGTTTATTAAGCGCAATCATTATTATAGCGCTCACAACAACCGGGTGTTCTATTAGCTTTAAAGGGGGGGATACAGGTGATACTGACGGAGGGCTTTTTGTTAGTATTAATAAAGGCGAACAATGGAAGCAAAAAACATCTATTCCAACAATTAGTGGTACTCCAAAAACAATGGCTGGATTAAGCGTTAATTCTTTAATTATGGATCCCGGAGATCATCAAGCGATTTATTTTGGTAGTGTTGAAAATGGATTATTTTATACTTATGACGTGGCAAACACATGGCAAATAGCCAAGGGTTTAGAGCAGGCGACTATTAACAGCATTGCTGTTGACCCGAGCTCGCGGTGCATAATATACGCTGCTATTAACAATAAAGTTTATAAATCAAATGACTGCAATAGAAGTTGGTCGCAAACCTATTATGATAATAATGTAACTGTAAAAATTAATGACATAATTGTTGATCATTATGATTCAAAAAATGTTTATCTTGGCACATCAAGAGGGGAGATTATAAAAAGTGTTGATTATGGCGTAAGTTGGCAAACCATCCAACGTTTTGACATGGGCATAAAAAAAATTATAATAAGCCCGCATGACAGTCGTGTTGTATTTGCGGCATCTGATAAAAAAGAAATTTATCGTTCAACAGACGGCGGGGAGCATTGGATTAGCATGAAAGAACAATTAGGAAAAGTTGGCAGTGATTTTAAAGATTTAGTTTTTGCAAAGGATAATAAAAATTTAATATTTTTAGCAACTCATTATGGCTTATTAAAATCAACTGACAACGGCGACACATGGTCTCAAATTACATTAATTCCTCCTGAAAAAAAAGCTGTTATCAACGCTATTGCGATAAATCCGCAAGATTCCCAAGAGATTTATTACGTCACTGATACCACATTTTATCGATCTTCTGATAACGGACAAAATTGGAGCGTTAAAAAATTACCAACAACAAGGGCTGGATGGAAATTATTAATTGACCCTGAAAATCCAAAAATCATTTATATGGGAGTGAGGGCTTTGAGGAAGTAAGCAAAAAATAATTTTATAATTTTT
>JAHJJO010000154.1 GCA_018822835.1 Patescibacteria group bacterium | reverse complement strand
TCCAGAAAAAAATAGACGCATTTATATTAAATTTTTAATAAAATTATTGCTTTTCAGCCCAGATTAATCGGGGGGGGTAGCATTACTAGATAAAACTTTCAAAAAAGGATTTTCTAATGCATCGACTCAACACTTTCAAATGGTTTTTATTTTTTCTTTTCATGCTACTTTTTACAGCGTGTGGTGGAGGTGGTGGAACAACGACTCCTCCGTCTAGCAGTACCTCAAAACTTATAGACTCCTCTGTATCGGGGGTTTCGTATGCGTGTACAGGGTATTCGGGTTTGACCGATGATGGTGATTTTGACTACAGTTCCTCTTGTGGTCGCATTACTTTTAAAGTAGGGGGTGTTACACTGCACAGCATCGAGGCAAGCTCTTTAAATGGTGATGGCAAGCTTTATATCTCTGAACTAGCAGGAAAAAACAGAGACAATACGACGGATATCGTGGTGGTCAATATCTTACGTTTTTTACAGTCGATAGATGACGACAACGACCCTAGTAACGGCATTGTCATTGGCAAAACAGTACGAGATGCTTTGGCTTCGAGCAGTTTAGATTTGTCTGATCCCAATGTAACTGAAGCACAACTGCAAACACTGTTAAGTGGTATTGGTAAAACATTGGTTTCTAAAAGAAAAGCAGGAATGCATTTTGAAGAGGTACTAAGAAATGATGGATTCGATGTTGATACCATGGCTCCTGATGCTCCAACACTTACAACAACCCCCACCCAAAGTAATGAAAACACGCTAAGCGTTGAACTTGTGGGCGAAGCCCAATCCGATGTTTATGTCAATGGTACACAAACAGCTACCATCGGCTCTACAGGAAAAGAGAACCTCACCCTAAGTTTAGCAGGAGCTGATGGGGTAAAAAGCTTTAGCATTACACTAAAAGATGCCAAAGGCAATGAGAGTGAAGCGTTAAGCTTTAACATTACAAAAGATGCAACGGCTCCGGTATTTACACTTGCTGATGTAACTGTAGCAGAAAACCAAACCTCTGCATTTTCTGTGAATGCTACCGATGCTCATAACATTAGCTACGCATTAGATGGGTTAGATAAAGCGAGTTTTAACATCTCTACTACAGGTGTGGTGACCTTTAAAGAGGCACCGGATTATGAAGAGATACGAGAGCGTAGTTTCATCGTTACTGTAAAAGCGACCGATGGTTTTGGAAATGGACACAGTGAAAGTTTAATTGTTAACGTCTCAAACATCGCCGAGCATGTGCCTACCTTGCAGCATGGTTTGGCAGGAAGCATAAGCGAAGATGCTGTAGCTGGTACACTTGTGGGTGGTGGAAACATCGTAGGAGTCAATGTCACTTATAGTGGTGATACGGCTATTAGTAACATTGAACTTAGTGGAACCTATGCTTCACTGTTTGAACTGGACGAAAACCTAAAGTTTAAACTAAAAACGTCTAACAGTTTAGACTTTGAGAGCATGGGGCAGTTCATTTACATAGACGCTACAGCTACCAATGGTGCAGGAGTTTCAAACACGGCATCGTATGGCATAGAGATAGGCAATGTAGCCGATGTGGTTCCTACACTTGGTACAAGCACGTTAAGCATTGATGAAAATGCAACACGAAATACCATTGTCGGTGACATTAACTTTACCAATGTAGGAGATTCTGCTTTAACTGCCATAACCCTAACAGGAACAGGAAGTGAAAAGTTTGGTACATCTACAGCAGGTGGGTTGGTCTACTTAAAAGAGAGTAACTCGTTAAACTATGAAGTTGTTCCATCATACAACTTGACAGTAACAGCAACCAACAGTGCAGGGGTAAGTAACAGTGCAACACTTGTCATAAATGTAAATGATGTACCTGAACTTAAAAAAACAGGACAAACCATCTCTTACGACACAGATGGTAATGAGGTAGCCGATGGCACAGCAAGAGATGACGGACACTACCAAAAAGGAACCACCCCAAGCTACACACGAGATGACGACAATGAAACGGTTACCGATAACTTAACAGGACTGATGTGGCAAGACGACCAAGTTGTCTCTTCGGTAACAAAACCATGGGTTACACAAGCCAATTATGATGCAGGGAACTACAGTGACACCACAGGGGACACGGCAACCACCTATTGTGATGAGCTGGTCATGGGTGGACATGAAGATTGGCGACTGCCAACCAGTGTGGAGTTGAAAGGGATTGTAGATTATGGAAAAAGAAATCCTTCTATCGATACAACAAAATTTCAAAATACAGCCTCTAGTAGTTACTGGTCTTCTACTACAGTTCTAGGCAATGAGGACAATGCGTGGGGTGTGGACTTCTACCATGGCAATGACTATTGGAACAATAAGAGTTACAGTTATTATGTTCGGTGTGTTAGAGCAGGACAGTAGCAGTTTTGATTTTTGGTAGGGTGCAATTTATTGCACCACAAAAACACGGTTTTTGAATTGGAATGAAATTTGGGGTTTGAATGTTTAAACACGGTGCATTAAAATGCACCCTACGCCAGAGTTTACGGTTGATTTATCACCGTGAAGCGTGCAATTTTTACTGTGTGGTCTCTTTACCAAAGTGTATAATAAAGAGTTTTGGTGGCATTTCTGCCAAAAAAGATAAAATGAGAGACTAATTTCGCTCTAGTGATTACTGGTCTTCTACTACAGTATAAACCGAGCGAATCTAAGTGAAAACAAAAAAGTAGCCATAATCAATCTGCGTGATGGTTGTGAAGATATGAAAATGCTCATACAGTTAAGCAAAGAGTTACAAGCATTTAAGTCATTTAAGCAGTTCGAGCAGAGCTCACTGTTGGTGGTTGGGGTTTGCAAACAGGCACAAGGTTGGTTGGGTGCATGTCGTAAAAATATTGGAAACGCGTAGGGTGCAATTCATTGCACCAAAAATACATGAATGCCAACAAAAATGTAGGGTGTCATTTTAATGCACCCAAAAAAGGAGAAAGAAAAAATGTTCACATTTAAAAATGTTTATCAAGCTTATAAAGATTGTAGAAAATATAAAACAAACACCTTAAATGCTCTAAAATTTGAACAAAATCTCCTTGAAAACTTGTGGGATTTGGTCTATGACTTACAGAATAGAAGCTATAAAATAGGCACTTCCATCTGCTTTTTGACTCATTCTCCTAAACTGCGTGAGGTTTTTGCAGCTGATTTTCGTGACCGTGTGGTGCATCATCTGCTCATCAATGCCATTGAGCCTTACTATGAAAAACGATTTATAAATGACATTTATAATAATCGAAAAGGCAAGGGTATTCATCAGGCTGTAAAGAGGGCTCAAAAATTTATGCATAAGACGAGTAAAGGGTATTATTTGCAATTGGATATAAAGGGGTTTTTTTATAATTTAGATAAAAATATATTGTTTAAGATGCTCTTTGATGATGTGCAACGGTGCAATAAATTGCACCCTACGGATAATAAAACATCACAATCCGTAGGGTGTCATTTCAATGCACCATTTAATAGACACGACAAAGAAATCCTCTATCTAGCAAACAGAATCATCTACCATGACCCCACAAGAAATTACAATTTCAAAGGAGACCAAAGCAAACTAAAGCTGTTACCAGAACATAAAACACTCTTTAAACTCCCCAAGCATAAAGGTTTACCCATAGGAAACTTAACAAGCCAGTTTTTTGGTAATGTCTACATGAACCGTTTTGACAATTTTTTAAAGCGAGAGTTAAAAGTCAAACACTACCTACGTTATGTGGATGACTTTGTGCTTTTTGACCACTCAAAAGAGAGGCTTGAAAAACGTTTACTCCAAATAAGGGGCTACTTAAAAGAGAACTTAGCCTTAAATCTTAGAGAAGATGTCAAACTCAAACCACACAGCAGTGGTTTAGATTTTTTGGGGTACATCATACGTGAAGATTACCTGCTAACACGGCAAAGGGTGGTTAACAACTATAAAGCCAAAAAAGCCGTTTACCTAAACAGTTATGAAGCCCAAAGAGGCAATATGAGTCTTGCAGAGATAAAAAAGTTTTTATCTGTTCAAGCTTCATTTGTGAGTCATATACAACACGCAAATAGCTTTAATTTAATGAATAAGGTAGGAAAATTAGATGAGAACAATCCTTTTGATTATGATAGGACTTAGTGGGTTTTTGAGTGCAGACTTTACAAAAGTTGCTGATATAGTTACAGATAGTAAAACAGGACTTCAGTGGCAGGACAATAACGAAACAAACAGCACAACACATACATGGCAAGATGCCATAGACCATTGTGAAGCTTTAGGTTTGGATGGTCATGATGATTGGAGACTCCCCAACATCAATGAGCTGCAAAGCTTGGTAGACAAAAGTAAAAGTAATTCAGCTGTAAAAGGAGATACGTTTGAATACGTTCGCTCTAGTTTTTACTGGTCTTCTACTACAGTTCTAGGCTATGAGGACAATGCGTGGGGTGTGGACTTCAGCAATGGCGGTGACGATTGGGGCAATAAGAGTCACAGTCCTTATGTTCGGTGTGTTAGAGCAGGACAGTAGCAGTTTTGATTTTTGGTAGGGTGCAATTCATTGCACCACAAAAACAAGGTTTTTGAATGGGAATGGAATTTAGGTTTGGATGTTTAAACATTTAAACATTTGAACATGGTGCATTAAAATGACACCCTACGATTGCGAATGTTGTTTGGGGTAGGGTGCAATTCATTGCACCATTTTAAAACAATGTAGAAAAGTCCACTGCTGTACGACATTCATCTGATACTATAAACTCATAACGGTCTTCTTTTGTTGCCTTTTTCATGAGTTGGTATTCTCCACCTATAAGCTTGAAAATATCCGATATTTCACTGTTTGGTTCAACAATGATGTAAAATTGTACTCCTTGGCGTTCATAGAGATTCATTTTGGTGGTGACATCTTTGAGTGCTGTTGCTTTTGAAAGAACTTCTACCACCAAGGGAGGAGTTTTTGAGAAGTATTGATGGTGTATCTCTTCACAAAAAAGTGCCACATCGGGTTGGACGACTGTACTTTCATTGACTTTCCAATCTACAGGTGAGATATAGACTTCACAGTTTTTGTTGGAGCATTCTAGGTTTTTGTCAAGTTCTCGCCAAATTTTAGCAACTACTTTTTGATGCTTCGGATAGGGAGCAGGTGCCATGGCATAAGCTACACCATCAATGAGTTCCCAAGAATCTTCCCACTCTTTATAGTCGTCATAGGTGTAGTATGGAAAATTATCATAGCGTAACGCTTCCATTAAGTACTCCTTTTTTCTTGATTATACAATAAATTTTTAGATATACATCTAAAAAGCTGAGTTCGATAGAATATCATAAATTTATATTTCCGTCGGTGAAATCCGAACTCCTTCATGTTCAAAATAGAGATCTTTTTGGGAAAAGTTTACATGATGCTTTGTTTTTATGAATTTCATCTCATTTCCTTGAAGTGGCATATCTTCTATATTGTCACTGTGACTTTTAATCCATACGGGATAGTTACTGGTGTTTAAGACCCAGAAATCGGTGTAGTCAATCTCCTCTTCAAGATGTTCTCTTACGCCATGTACTCGGTTACTGGCAATGCCTTTGAGTAAAAAGATATCGTGATAGTAGTCATCTTTACAAGGCTCTTCTAGCAGGTCACCTTTTCCATTTCTGGAACCATACGCAATAATGTCAATGTTGTCAGCTGTCTTTTCATTAATGAGTCGGTACAACACTTGTTTATCCGAAATTTTATCCATACCATCAAAGGCGTAGTACGCATTAATATGCCCTTTTAGAATGATGTTTTGAAAGTTGTCAAAGTAGAAATGTTCATCTCTAATTTTTTTATTTTTAATCATTAAAGAGATTTTACTGCTGTAATTTTCACTACGCTGTGAAATGTTTTTGTTAAGTATGGGTTCAATATGTCGGTCATTAAGCAGCCCAAGATATTCTAAAAAATCATTAAGCTTATCTCCTATGTGGTTAAAAAAACGACTGATGGGGTTGTTTTTTCCTAAAAATTTCTCAAGTAATGTTAAAAGATAAGAGAGTGCAAATACTTCTAAAATAGGAGCAAACCATGAGCTTGTCATCCAGAGGAATAGCTTTGCAAAAATAACCCAAAGTGCTTTAAAAAATCCAATAACAAGCATTTTTAACTCTACAAAAACAGCAAGGTGGGTCAAAAGGTCAGCAAGATACATGACCCAGATACCAATACCTAAGGGCAAAAGGATAATAATAAAGTTTTTAATTTTGCTTTTAAAGTTAATGGCGTTGTAGTATTGAACAAGCTCTCTAAAGGGTTTTTTAAAATGTCCAATAATATGTTTTTCTAACCATTTTGAGACCATGTTGTCAATAAACCAACGTTTAATGCCTAAAAGTATGGCTTGAAATAGAGTGAGTCCTTTTAAAAAGTGTAGGAGTTTAAGTTTACTGAGCAACCATAAAGAGAGTAGGGATGATTTGAAAACGAGGACAACAGCGACCATGTACCCCATAAGAATGTTATAGGATACAGGGTGAACATAAGAGAGCAGTGTCACTAAAATGATGGGGACTATAATGGCAAGAAGTGCCTTATATCGTCGTTTCATTAATGAATTTATTCAGTTTCTACATTATCGGTTGCATAGACACCGGTTAGGGTTTTCCAAATAATTGAAGCATTGAGTCCAACCCAAATAATAAAAGCAACAGAGAGTGTGCCGGCCCAACCCATTTGATTGAGGTTATCAAAGGCTATAATACCGTATTGGTTTAGTCCCCAAAGAAAAGCAACAATAATAACAATAATAAAAAGTGTACCAAAAATTTGAAGGCTTTGGAAAATGGATTTAAGTGCTAAGATCCAAACACCGACCATTAAGATAATGGCAAAAGGAGTAAATCCTGATAAGATGTTTTCAGATTCTAAAATATAGTGTACGAAGTGATGACCGGTTGGATTCCATGTTCCTAACGCCAATGCCAATGAGATGAGTAGGGTAACCCACCAACGTAAATGTTTTTCAGTTTGACCTTTTTTCGTTTTGTTTGTTTTGGTTAATATATCGGGTAACATATAAATATTCCTTGATTGGTTTATGATAAAATTTTAATGTGTAGGATTATAACAAATGAAAGAATAAAAGGAGATTGCAAGAAAAGAATATTTTTAATGAAAAGAATATTTTCAGAGTATCCTTTCTTGAAGCATTAAATTATGAAGAATGTTTAGAAGAAGATAAACCCCTTCTAAATAGTGATGATAGGTTATTTTAAAATAGAACGAATGTCACTGTTGAGTTCATCATAAGATACAGAACCCGGATAGGTAAATTCTGTTACCCCATTTTTAATAACCATGGTAAATGGTAAAATACCGGTCCATCCATAGGTGTTTTGTACACTGTACTGTAAATTGGTAGCCGTATCCCCCGGAATAATTGGATAGTGAATTTTATGCCTCTGAATTAAGCTTTTTGCCTCACTTGGACTCATTTGATCCTCTACTTGAATGGCAATTACTTCGAGATCTTTTCTATAGATACGGCGTAGTTTATTCATTGTTGGCATCTCTTTTATGCAGTGACTACAATTTTTACCAAACATCTCTAACAGAATGATTTTATTTGGGTATTGAGGAAATACAAAACCATTTGAATGCTCGATAATGGTAATCGGTTGTCCTTGAATACTTTTTAAGTTGTGTACTTCTCCCCCGGAAGTTACTTGTCTTTTTTGTTTTAGTTCTTCAGGTCGGATACGTCCCTTATTGCAGTTACTAATTGCATTAATACTGTCGGTGCACTCTACTGCAATTGAACTGCTAGTTAAACTAGGTATTGCCATAGGTACTGACTGTGTTGCATAGCCTGTTGAAGGTTTTTCAATCGGTACCATTATTTGCTCCCCAAAGTACCCAAAGAAACACCCCGTATTTAGCAGAAGTGTCGCCGTTAACAGTGATATCTGAACGATTGTTGTTTTTTTCATTTTTTCCCTTTTTTTAAAAATTACTCATTTAACTTTTTGACCAACAATTCAAGTTCATCTTGTGAGAGTTGTCCTGCTTGAAGACCTTGAACTTCTCCATGTTTGTCTACAGCAATCAAAAGTGGAAGAGGTATGCCCTCTGTGTAACCGGCTCTCCCTGCAATATACGATATAAAGTCATTATGATTAATTCCTGCAATTACATTATAATTCATTTTATGTTTTTTTTGAAAGGCTTTAACTTCATCGAGAGGATAGTTTTGGGATTCAATGGCAACAATAGCAAGATCATCTTTATGTTTTTTTGTCAATTCTATAAATTCCGGAATCTCTCGAATACAAGGGGGACATCGGTGTCCAAAGAGTGCCAGTAGAACGGCTTTACCCTTAAACTCTTGAAAGTCAAGACCCTCTTTGGTATCAGTAATATTAATGGTATTACCATCAGTAGTTGTCAGTGTATACGTTAAAGGTTTAAGTGCCTCTGCATAGAGGGTAGTAAAAGAGAGAAAAGTTAGAGCGAGTGTTAAGAGAAGTTTCTTCATGTTTTTCCTTTGAAATGGTTCATTTTTGTTTAAAACATTAATTGTTAAAAGTTATTTTGAAGTGTTTTAAAGAGTCCATTATACCCAAAAAAACATGTATAAATCGTGTATAATGGAATGAAAAAAGTATGAAATTATTTTATGATACCATTTAAAATAGTATCATAAGGGTTGTTAGTTATTTGACTGACCTCTGTTTCTGCTTCCACGGTTTCCACCACCATTTCTGCTGTCTCGGTTTCCACCACTACGTTCTCCACTTCTTCGGTCACTGGATCTGCTACCGGCACTACGTTCTCCTCCACCGGATCTTCCACGGTTTCCACCACGGCTATTACCACCACGGCTTCTGTTACGTCCACCACTTCGGTCGCCACCTCTTTGGTTCTTCGCACGTTCAATAAGTGCTTTTACCTCTTCCGTTCCTAGACCAATAATATCTTTACCTTTTACATCAATTTTCTCTTGAACAATGGTAGCAAGAAGATGTGCAATGGTTACAATATCGATATCATGTTGAAGTGTTTTAACCATATCTATGGCAGCAGGTTTAATTTCTGTATTTGCAATTTTAGCAAGTAGATCATTGTCTTTTCGGCTTTGAACCTCTTGACGTGTTGGAATAACTTCAGAAATCATGGTTGTACCAACATCTTTTTCAATTCTTTTAATGGTTCTAAGCTCATTAGGAGAGACCAAAGTAATGGCTTCACCTTTGTTACCTGCTCGACCTGTACGACCAATTCTGTGAACATAGGATTCAGAGTCAAAAGGAATGTGGTAGTTAAATACGTGAGAAACATCATTGACATCAAGACCACGTGCAGCCACATCGGTTGCAATGAAAATTTCAACCAACCCTTGTTTAAATGAACGAATGGTATGCTCACGTTGTTTTTGTTCCATGTCACCATGAAGTGCTGCTACTTTAAATCCTTGAGCTGTCATGTATGAAGAGAGTCTATCTACCTCTTTTTTCATTCTACAGAAGATAATACATTTATTTGGGTTTTTGTAGTCAATTAGTCTTAATAGGGCATCATCTCTCTCATAGTCAGCTACCACATAAAACTTTTGAGTAATGTCGGTATTGGTTCGTTCACTTTTAGTAATGGTTACTGATTTTGGATTATTAAGAATCTGTTCTGCAAGAATTTTAATCTGTTTTGGCATGGTAGCAGAGAACATCAATGTTTGACGATCTTTTGGTAGGAAAGTAAAGATATTTTTGATTTCATCTAAGAATCCCATATCGAGCATTTCATCGGCTTCATCTAAAATAACAAACTGTGGGTTCAGTGTAATTCTTTTGGATTGGAGTAAATCTTGAAGTCTACCCGGAGTTGCTACAATGATATTGGCTTGATTAATTCTTTCAATTTGTTTGTTGTATGCAGCTCCACCATAAATGGTAGCTGTTTTTAAACCGGCTGTTTTACCGAAACGGAAAAGCTCATCAGAGACTTGCATGGCAAGTTCACGCGTAGGAACAATAACCAGTGCTTCTACACCTTTGTTACCTTCCATCATTTGAATAACAGGTAGACCAAAAGCAGCTGTTTTACCTGTACCTGTTTGAGCTTGACCAATTAAGTCATTTCCTTCTAATATAAGAGGAATTGCATCTTTTTGAACGGGACTTGGTTCTTTGAATCCTGCTTCGTCAATAGCTTGGTTAAGGGTGTCTTTGAAATTAAATTCGTTAAATGTCATAGGGTTACTTCTTTGTAGTAAATTTTGTAAGGCATAATAGGTGGTATAGCTGAAATAAAATTCAAATAATTAAAAGATAAAAATTATTTTAATACAGTCAATTATGACCTCAATTTTTGCAGCTGATACCAAATAATAATCACACGCTTAAGGTGTATTTTTCATTATGCTTAGTGGTAGGGAATCGTAAGAAAGCCCTAAAAATAAGAGTCTTTTGATATACTCTTGCAGAAATTTTTCGCATTATAGCAAAATAATTGAGATAAAGATAGTCCTATTTTGGTATAATCTATAAAATTTATAAAAAAAGAAGCAAAAATGAAACAAAAAAATATTTTTTTGGTGCTATTTTTAGCCCTGAATGGCTGTGCTGTTGATCAAGTAAATGCTGAAGATAAAAAACCGTTGGTTGAGGAGAATGTTGTTATAGAAAATAGCAAAATGTTAGATGAAAAAGTCGGTTCCATGTTGATGGTAGGTTTTATGGGAACTTCTGCTCCTAAAAACAGTCAGATATGTAAAGATATAAGAGATTACAATTTGGCAGGAGTGATTTTGTTTGATATGAATCCTGTGAACCATGCACAAGCTAAAAACATTGCGACTAAAAATCAAGTAGCCAAGTTAACTCAAGAGCTACAAGCCTGTTCAAAAGATGGTAAGTTATTGATTTCTGTTGATCAAGAGGGTGGAAAAGTTCAACGATTAAAAAGCAAGTATGGTTTCTACGGTAAGTTTCCAAAAGCTGCTGATGTACCTCATTTGAGTGATGAACAAGTGAAAGAACATTATGAAAAAATGGGTCAAGAATTAAACGCTGTAGGAATTAACTATAATCTGGCTCCCGATGTTGATTTAGCCATTAATAAACGGAATCACGTTATTTATAAGTTGGGACGTTCTTTTGGTTCTGATCCAAAACAAGTGGTAAAATACAGCTCTATTTTCATGGATGCCATGCATCATAATGGTGTACTGACTTCACTCAAACATTTTCCCGGGCATGGTTCATCGTTGGGTGATACCCATAAAGGTTTTGTGGATGTAACAAGTTTATGGAAAAAAGTAGAGTTGGAACCGTATAGACTGTTGACTAAAACAGCCACGATTGATACCATTATGGTTGCACATGTGTTTAACAAAAATATTGATGCAGATTATCCGGCAACTTTGTCACATAAAACAGTCAATCAACTTTTACGACAAGAATTTGGATTTAATGGGGTGGTAATCACCGATGACTTACAAATGGGTGCGATTAATCAAAAATATGGTTTACGAAATACAGTAAAACTTGCTATTGGTGCCGGTAATGACATTTTACTGTTTGGAAATCAGCTTTCAGTAAAAAGTATGGTTAAAACAAAAACATTGGTAGAGACTGTAAAAAGTCTAATTAAAAGTGGAGAGGTCGATTTAGCCGATATCGAAAAATCTAATCAACGTTTAGAGACTTTAAAAGAAAAATTATAGAGAGTTGGTATTATGGAAGTGTATAAATTTATAGTGACGGGAAAAGTACAAGGCGTTTTTTACCGTAAATTTGTCTCTCAAAAGGCAATGGCAAAACAGTTAGAGGGGTACATTAAAAATCTAAGTGACGGTACAGTCGAAGTGGTGGTGGTACTTTTTGACGAAGATGTGGCAATGTTTAAAACCATTTTACATGAAGGTTCACCTCTGAGTCATGTAGAGAAAATAGAAATGACTGTTTTAAAAGAAGATGATTTGGTCTATGATGGATTTGAGATACGGTATTAAGGTTTAGGAAGTGGAAACTTTTAGTTCTACACCTCCTGTTGTTTTATCGAGACATCTGCATATGTCCAGTACTTGAGCGTTGTTGTTTTGGACTGCTACTTCTATTTGAAGAGCTTCTTTGTTGTGTCGAGGAGTTTCGATGCGTGGTCATTCTTGCAGTATCTCGATGGTTGTCGTTTCTACGGTTATCGTTTCTGATATTGTTGTTGTAATTTCTGTGACTGTTGCTATAGTCTCTTGTGTTGTTTCGGGTAGTATTATTTCTATGGGTAGATTGGTGATTGTTATAGTTTCTTGTATTTGAATTTCTATTGTTATAGTTATGGTTAGAATTTCTATTTGGTAGCGTCATTCTAGCTGTATCTCTATGGCTATAATTGGAATGATATGATGCCGGACGACGATGAGTTGGATAGTATCGTTGGTCATAATAGTGTCCATAAACAATATGATTTGGTTCACGATAACAGTGTACTCTATTCCAGTTGTTTACAGTATGATGACGGTAGGCTCTATGGTGACGATGATGTGGTAGAAAATATCCTCGTCGATATCGTCGATCATTATAGGTATAGAGGTTGGTGTAGGTAAAGAAAATATTGTTAAAAAAATAACCGGTTAAATCGAAATAACCATAATAATATCCATCATCATTATAGTACCCATACGTATCGTAGTCAAAGTTTTGATAACTTTTGTCATAACGATGGTCATCTTCTTGAAAAGTTTGATGGGTATTGACCACGGTCGTTGTCGTTGTTGTTGAGTAATCTACCGTTTTAGAGTAACTTTTGGATTGAGGTGCATTCGGCTGATATGAATTTGTTGTTCCATCAGAGATTTGATAACCTAAATTATTCTCTGCGACCAGTAATGTTGAAAAGAAAAGAGAACCTAACAGTAAAGCTTTTTTCATAATGTATCCTTTAAGTCGAATATACGTATTGAAATTATAATCCACCTTTAATATAGCATTAATGATATATAATATTTGTGGAGTATTAGTGTTATTTGGGTATGCTATGTTTATGAAAATAGCAAGCATAGATGTAGGACTCAAACGTATAGGTGTGGCAATTTGTTTAGATGGAAAAATTGTTTTTCCTCAAGATGCCATTTTAAGAAAAAATAGAAATCAAGCAGCACGTGATGTTAAACACTTTTTAGAAGAATGGGAAATTGAAACTTTGGTAGTGGGACTACCTAAAGATGGTTCAAGTTCTGAAGAGATGGAGCGACGAATTCGACATTTTGTCGGTTTACTTGAATTGGAAAATATAAAGACAGTTTACCAAGATGAACAAGGCTCTTCAATGGAAGCTAAAGAGTTAACAAAAGGGCTTTTTCGGCATAAAAGAGACGGGAAAATAGACTCTATGGCAGCAAAAATTATTTTGGAGCGTTGGTTATGAAGCGTCAATGGAGTTTGAAAAACAGTATTAAAGAGCTGGTCATAACTCTTTTAATGTTGTTTGTGATCAGTATGCTTATTAATTATATTCGTCAACCTGAGATTGGTGAAGATATTTATAGATATGAGCTTATTGATACGCACAACAGTAAAATTCATTTTTATGAGTATCAAGATGAGCCATTGCTGGTTCATTTCTGGGCAACGTGGTGTCCTACCTGTAAATTTGAAGCTTCAAACATAGAGCGTATTGCTGCTAAATATAATGTCATTACCATTGCCATCAATTCCGGTTCAAATGAAGAAATTAATAGTTATATGAAAGCGCATGGTTTAAGTTATAAAGTAATCAATGACCAAAACGGAGCTATAGCAAAGAAGTTTAATATTGAGGCTTATCCTACAACCCTTATTTATAATGGAGAGGGTTTATTAAAGTTTACAGAGGTGGGTTACAGTACGACTTTAGGATTAGAAACACGTTTAGGTTTGATTAATTAATATGAAACTTTAACATTACTTTTACTCATAAGTTGTATAATTTTGTTATGAAGAAAATTATATTATTAACACTATTATTAATGGGACTAGGGCACGCTACAGAGTACCAAGTGGTACATTTAAAAAAAGGTGGGACACTTAATGTTCGTGAAGTTCCTGTGGTGACTGCTAAAACAGTGGTAGGAAGAATACCGGCTTATGCTACAGGTATACGCATAAAGGAGTGTAAATACAATGCCGAAGGTAAAGAGTGGTGCTACATAAATTACCCCTTAGGAGGTTCTCATATTGAGGGTTGGGTAAACAGCTACTTTCTTTCACCTATGCAAGTAGAGTTGACATCAACAGCACATATCAAGAATTTTTTATACAATTTTTATATGGCAGATGAAGAGAACTTTTTAGATAAGTTGCAGGTTTTTTATACCTTTCCGATGCAGCAATACATGAGTAAGAAAAATATTTCTTTAATGGATTTGCGTTCTAAAAAGGTACATTATTATAAACAATGGCCAAAGCGTGATTATCGTTTAAGCTATTTAAAAATTTTAAAACGAAAACCAGACTATATTGATGTTCAAACAACCGTAAATTGGAACATTAAAAATCATGCAGATGATCAATCCGGAAAAGATATTCAAAAGCTTCGTTTGATACCAACAGGGAGCAGTTTTAAAATCTTAGCACTTAAAAATTTAATGCATACGGTCTTTCCAAAACCTCAATTGGTTGAAGAGTTAAATGCTACAGTGGATATGAATCAGACCATGGTTGCAGTAGGTGAAACAAAATATTACATTAAAGTAGGCAGTTTTTTTAGTGAGATTAATAAGGACTACTTAGCAAACATTACAAAAAATGGATTTGCCTACATGACCCAAGTAGTAAAACAGGACAACAATACGATCCGACGATTGTACATTGGTCCATATGATACTACTTTAGAGGCTGTTGATGCTCTGAAAAATGTCCGAGAAAAAATCAATGAAAATGCATATATTCAGAGTTTAGTACACTAACTGTTTGAAGAAGAGATCATCCCTTTCTCTCTTCGCTTTTGTTTCATTTTCTGTTTAGCAAGAGCACGCATGTCATCAGTGGTATCACTCTCATCAACAATCTCAACACCTAAAATGGTCTCGATACAATCCTCTAGGGTTAAGATTCCTTCTGTTTGGTCGTAGTTATCCAACACTAAGAACATATGTTCCTTTTTTGAAATAAAAAGGTCTAATGCTTTGGCGACACGAATATTTTCATTAATAGAGAAAATATCATATTTTATTTTCTCAAGGGTGACAGAGTCGTCTTTTAGAAGACCATATTTAAAAAGTTTTTTAATTAAGACAATCCCTGTAACGTTGTCAATAGAGTCTTGATAGACAGGTATCCGTGAGAATTTAAAAATTTCAGGTTTGGTTTCTAACACCTCTTTGACGGTCATGTTCTGATCAAGTGCAAAGACCACCGAACGAGGTGTTAAGATGTCTAAAACCCTTACTTCGCCAAGTCGTAAAACATTTTCGATATAGTCTGACTCTTTTTCGTCGATAACCCCTTCATCCTCACCCATAAGCATACTTTCTAAAAGCTCATCTTTGGTTAAGGTATGGGCATCATCTTGACCTTTTGAAATCTTGTCGGTTACAAAAAGGGTAGTGATGATAATAGGATAGGTCATCCATATAAAAATCTGTATGAGTTTGGCAGAGAGAGGTGCCAACTGTTTCCAGTAAATGGCTCCGATGGTTTTAGGAATAATCTCTGAGATGTATAAAATAGCAAAGGTTAAGACAACAGAGACATAGAAAACGGCTTCATTTCCAAAGATTGAAGCTGCCTGGGCTCCAACAGCAGCAGCACCTAAGGTGTTGGCAATGGTATTTAAAATTAAAATTGAAGCAATTGATTTGTTAATGTTCTCTTTATGCCATCGTAGTAGTTTACCTACTTTTGGATTCTCTTTTTCAAGTACTGAGATGTAGGACATATTGACAGACAATAAGACTGACTCAAGAACAGAACATACGAATGATATACTCACCGATGCTAAAAAGAAAATAATTAATAATTCCATAGAATGTAATTTACCTTTATAATAAAATGATGGTCATTAGACCTAAATAATTAACATGGCATCACCATAGGAAAAAAATCGATACTTTTTCTCTATGGCTTCATGGTAAAGTTCAAGGGTTTTTTCTCGACCTACAAAGGCAGAGACCAACATAATGAGTGTACTTTTAGGTAGGTGAAAGTTGGTGAGTAGATGGGTAACTCTTTTGGGTTTGTTGTTGGGGTTTAAAAAGAGATCACACTCTCCACCGACTTTTCCTGTTCTTGAAAAATATTCAACGGTACGTGTCACAGTTGTACCTACGGCTAAAATAGCTCTATTTGATTCTAGTACTTTGGCACTCTCTTTTGGAATGTTAAAATACTCTGAGTGCATGGGATGTTCTAAAATATGTTCAACTTCTACGGGTTTAAACGTTCCGGCACCCACATGTAGAGTTATTTTATGAGTTTGGTGTCTTTGTTCCAATGCTTCAAAAAGTTCAGGAGTAAAATGTAAAGAGGCTGTAGGAGCAGCGACAGCCCCGGCATTTTTTGCAAAGAGGGTTTGGTAATCGGTCTCATCTTCTTTATTGTCTTCCCGTTGCATGTAAGGAGGTAGAGGAATATGCCCTATCTCATCGAGTATCTGTACCAACTCCTCAAAACGTATCTCTTTATCATTATGTGTAAAGCTAACAACTCTTGAACCATCGGCATGGAGTCGTATGACAGTGGCAACGAGTGCATTATCAAAAAAAAGCTCTGTTTCCAATTTTACTTTACCACGAATCATGACCAAATACTCATGGGCATTAAGGGGTTTGTTAAACAGTAACTCTACTTTACCACCACTGGATTTCGTACCAAATATTCGAGCTTTTATGACTTTAGTATCATTTAAAAACACATCACAGACTTTGGGTACATACTCTAACAGATGTTTGAAAGTTGTGTGTGTTATGCTCTTCGTTTGACGGTTATAGACGAGTAATTTTGCGTTATCTCTAGGATGGACAGGGCTTTTAGCTATGAGCTGACTAGGCAGCTCATAATCATAGCTAGAAGTTAAAAGTTCTTCAAGGTTCATATTTAAATTTAACGACCTATACTTTAGTTGGTACATTATCAAGGTCTATATCGTCATCGTCGTCATCATCTGCCTGATATGGGTTAACCATACGTACAATAACAATAGAGAGACCATAAAGTAAAATCAGTGGGATGGCCATAAGCAGCTGCGTAATAACATCCGGTGGTGTTAAAATGGCAGCAAATATAAAGATGATAAGTACAGCATAACCGAAGAAATCACGTAAACTTTTGTCTGTAATTAATCCCAATACTCCTAAGAAAAAGAGAATAACCGGAAGTTCAAATGCTACACCAAATCCAAAAAGAATCTTTGTAAATATCCCAATGTATTCATCTAATGTTTGTAAAAAGTTGACCAAATTACCGGCAAACATCCATAAAAATTCAAAACCTAAAGGTATAACCAGCCAATAAGCAAAAGCAGCACCGAGTAAAAACATAAAGGTAGACACGGCAACAAAAGGAATCACATATTTTTTCTCATTCTCATAAAGACCCGGAGCAATAAATCCCCAAATTTGAAAAAATACAACAGGCAGGGCAAAAAGAAAACCTGTAAATATAGAAATTTTTAAAGCCGTAAAGAAGATACCGATACCACCGATAAAAGGATCCCCTGAGACAACACCCATAAGAGGTGCTTTAGCAAAACCGATAATGGCTTGGTTAAAGCCAAATGCGACAAAAGCAAAAACAATAATGACAGAAACTGAGATAGCCAGTCGTCTTCTTAGTTCAGTTAAATGGGGTTTAATATCAGCAAACATTATTTATTATCACTTTCATTCTCTTTTTTTACCTCACTGAGTGTCGTTTCTTTCACCGTTTTTTTCTTAAAAGCAATCTCTTTTTGTTTAGGTTCCACTTGAGTGGTACGTGTTTCATTTTGTCTTTGTGTGATGGCTGCAAAATTCTCTTGTACTGAACTTTTACTCTCTTCTATAGCATTTAGAGGGTTTAAGTTTTTAAAACCTTGTAACTCTTCTGTAGCTTCATCCAGTTTTGCTTTATAATTTAATGCTTCTTGTTTAAGTTCCGTAATGTTTATCTCTTCATCTAAAGTATTTTTAGCATCTGTCAGTGCTTTTTTGGCACTTTTAATAAATTTTGCAACCTCTACCATGGCACCGGGTAGTTTATCCGGTCCTAAAAAGAGTATCGCAACGACGGCGATTAACAGTATTTCGGTAAAACCCATTCCAAACATTATTGTCCCTTGTTTTTCTCAATTATTTTGATTGTTATTTTATCCAAAAAGGTTGAGAGTTAGGATATTGAGTTGATTATTACACCTTTACATATAAGAAATGGAAAGTTCAGTTATTTTATTCACTTATCTGTTTTATAAGTTAAAGTTTATGTTAATTATTGTTTTGAACAGCTTACAAAAATATTTTTTATTGTTCTTTTTTAAATACAACTAAATTTAATAATTTTAAAATTAAAAATTCTTTTCTTATTGCGCGAAGTCATAATGTTTTATCTAGATGTGTTACGTATTACGTGTTTGACACCAGCACAATTTTAATGTATAAAATACTTATATGCGTAGAAAATGGCGAAGAGCAAAACCAAAACCAAAAAAATTTTTCCGTTCTAATAATTTTATTAACTCAGCGGAAGTTTTTTTAATTGATGAAACTGGAGAAACATTAGGAACCATGTCAACTGCTAAAGCGCAGCAAATGTCAAGAGAATTAGGATTGGACTTAGTGGAAGTTGACCCAAAAGCAAACCCGCCTGTTGTCAAAATTATAGATTTAGGAAAATTAAAATATGAAAGGGACAAAAGGGCGCATAAGCAAAAATTACAGCAAAAAAAAGTTGAAATTAAAGGTATTAGATTGTCAGTGCGCATTGGCAAAAATGATTTTGATTTGCGTTTAAAGCAGGGAATAAAATTTTTAGAAAAAGGCAAAAAATTAAAGATAGACTTGGTGTTAAAAGGCAGAGAAAAACAACATCCTGAAAAAGCTCGAGAAATTATTAATGAATTTGTTAAAAAATTAGAACAAACAGAAAATTTTAATATCATACAAGAACAAGATTTAGCAAGACAAGGAGGAAGATTTAATATGGTAATAATGAATAAAACATAACCATCAATAAAATATTATGATTTTGCTGCACTAATACAAGATACAAGAAACAAGATACAAATAAATCACAAGATACAAATTCCAAGATACAAATAATAATCAAATTCCAATAAATTCCAAACAAATTAATTAATTTGTTTGGAATTTGAAGTTTGGTTATTGAAATTTATTTGTATCTTGTTTCTTGTATCCTTAGCAATACAAGAGCAGTTTTTGTATGTAATATTTATTGTTTTATGCAGTGCATTTTAGATCTTCATATACATTCAAAACATTCACGCGCATGCTCTCCGCAATTAACATTAACGAACATTGACGATGTGTGCAGAAAAAAAGGCGTGGACATTATAGCCACTGGAGATTTTACTTATCCTCAGTGGTTTTTTGATATAAAAAACGAGCTTGAAGAAATACAAACATCAGGTTTATATAAATTAAAATCAGCTTTAGATAATAAAATTAAATTTATTTTATCAACAGAATTAGCGCTTATTTACAAAGAAAATAATAAAACGCGCAGAATCCATATTGTAATTCACGCGCCTAACATTCAAGCTGTTGAAGAATTAAATAGATATTTAGACAAAAAATATAACATTAGATCAGACGGCAGGCCTATTTTGGGAATGAAATCGCATGAATTAGTAAAACTATGTTTGTCAATCAATCCAAAATTTTTAATTTACCCAGCTCATATTTGGACTCCATGGTTTTCTGTTTTTGGCTCTAAATCAGGGTTTGATTCTATGGAAGAATGTTTTCAAGATCAAGTTGAACATATTTACGCTTATGAAACTGGTTTATCAAGCGACCCTGAAATGAACTGGCGAGTTTCAGAATTAAACAAATTAACTATTCTTTCAAATTCTGATGCGCATAGCTTGATTAACATTGGACGCGAAGCAACAGTAATGGATTTGAACGAAATTAGTTATAACACAATTTATGATGCTATAAAAAATAACAACATTAAGTCAACAATTGAATTTTATCCAGAAGAAGGAATGTATCATTATGACGGACATAGAGATTGTGAAATACGATTTTCGCCAGAACAAACAAAAAAAAATAAAAAACTTTGTCCAAAATGCAAAAAATCTCTTACTGTTGGCGTTATGTATAGAGTTGAAGAATTAGCGGATAGACCTGTCGGCTTTAAGCCAAAAAATGTAAAGCCATTTATAAAATTAGTGGAATTAGATAAAATTATCGCGCAATCTTTAGGTATTAAATCCCGTTCTTCAAAAAAAGTAGTTGCTGAATATAATAATTTAATTAGCCGCGCTGGTAATGAGCTAGATATTTTAATAAATTCTGACACAGAAAAATTAAAAAACATTAGTACAAATAAAATTTGCGAAGGTATAAAACGAGCAAGAAATGGAAAATTAATTATTGAACCTGGCTTTGACGGACAATACGGTTCTATTAAAATTTTTCAGGAGCAAAAAAGTAGCAATAATTACTGGGGATAATAAAAGAGTGGGTCAAGCGATTGCAAATCAAGTAGGCATTGATTATGTTTTAGCTGAAGTATTACCGCAAGATAAAGCGAATATTATCAAGCAACTTCAGCAGGGTTTGAAAATTGGAAATTGAAAATTGAAAATTCCCGCCAAAAGCGGGTCGTGGCAATGGTTGGCGACGGAATAAACGACGCGCCTACTTTAGCGCAAGCTGATTTGGGGATTATTTTGGGCTCGGGCACTGATGTGGCAATGGAAACCGGAGAAATAGTTTTAATTAAAGATGATTTGCGAGATGTAATAACAGCGATTGATTTAAGTAAATATACTTTACGAAAAATCAAACAAAATCTTTTTTGGGCTTTTGCTTATAATAGTTTGGGTATTCCTATTGCCACAGGTGTTTTATATCCTTTCACTGGGTGGCTTTTAAACCCGGCAATTGCCGCATTTGCTATGGCATTTTCTTCAGTGAGCGTTGTTTCAAATTCGTTGATGATAAAAAAATATTCACCAAAGGAGTTGAACCCGCTTGCTTTACTTCTTTTTTTATTTCTTTAATCTGTTTTTCTGTTGGCAAATTTTCTGGCATTGTCCCGCCGATTTCTTTAATGGTCTTCCTTACTTTTTCTCCCACCATAAAATGAGTTTGGGAAGCTGAGCTATCTCCTTGTATTTTATCTTTTTTCAACTTTTCATCAGTTTGAGTAATGCGAAATAAGTTAGCCGCTAATTCAGTAGAGCCAGCCCTGTCTAATAATTCTCTTTTTTTGATTCCTTTTTCCCGTTCAATTTCAGATAACGGCATACCATAAAGCCCTCTATATCCAGCATCGTTAAACAATCCAAATTGAGTTACGCCAGCTTGTTTGGCTGTCCTAAAAAGTTTTTTATTGTGGTCGCACACTTGACCACGGACGAATAATCTTTTTGATGTGTCTGGTAATTGCTCAAAAATTTCCTGCTTTCTTGTTTGAACAGCAAAATAAGTCTGCGCTAAAGCTATTTCAGTTTTTTTAGAGTCTCCATTCTGCGCTATTAAATAACAAGCATATCGATCTAATTTATAATCTTTTATTCTTCTAACTGTATCTGAACCAATTTGGACCATTTTCCCCGTTTGGTGAAAATGGTTATCCACATCTTGACTGCTGTTTATGCAAGCGCGAGCTGCTCTTGCAATAACATCTTCTGCTTTTTCCCATTTTTTGTAACCCAAAAGAGGCAATAGTTCACGAGCTTCCCAATATTCAACCCCATTCTCATCAATTTTTTTAATGCCCTCAAAATTTTTATGAGGAGCAGACAGTATTGTTTTATTATTCATGGTTTTATTTTACATGTTAAAAAGAAAAATAACAACTAAATAACTCTATACAATATATTATTTTTTCACATATTACACTCTTATAGTGTCAACTGTAACATGGACGAGTGCAAAAAAGCACTGCTTAAACTTATAATTTAATTTAAATTTGTTAAACTTAATGACAGTTCATTAATAAAAAGGGAGGCTAAAATGCATATATTTAGAAAAACCGAATCTTTGTATGCTCCTTATGAGCATGCAATTATGAAGCGCTTTAAAAAAGGTGCTAAAATTCAAAATGAAGAGGAAGAGCTTCTTTTGGAAGAGTATGGAGGGATTGGATTTGTTGACTTTAGTGCAGACTTTAGCGTAGCACGATTAACTGAAATAGGACGAGCTGCGCTGTAGTAATTTTAATGTGGAGGTAATAATTAATGCAAGAAGCAAAAGCTAGTGCGCATAAAAAGGAAGTGCATAAAATGAAAATCTATCCTCCAATTGATGATTTGTTCCCAGAGCGTTCAGGAACTCTTTACAGATTTGTTTGGATAATAAGAGGGCTTTTAACTCCTATATGGATTGTTTTTAGTCTTCTTGATAAAATTGGCGAAAAAATTAATAATCGTCTACCAGATGAATCCGAAGAATTCTTTGATTGTTTGTAATTTGAACGTCAAAAACAAATACCCCCCCCCAGATGATTTCATTCTAGGGGTTTTCTTTAAGATAAATCATGATTAAAATGGTTTTAAAAAATAGAAATGAACGGCAAAAATATTAAAGAAGTAAACAAAAACAAGAGTCAATGCTCTTGTTTTTGTTGTTTGGTGGTGTTTGTTTGAAAAAGTCAGAACCCATTTTGCGGAAAATCCCCAATGAGGAAGTCAGCCCCGCCGCCGCTCGCTCCGCTCGCCACACCACAGAAAAATACTCTTTACTCTTTTCATTTTGCGCGCGCCGGATTTCTTTTTCTCTTAATGAAAAGAGTATTTTTCTGTGGTGTCCTGCCTTCCAAGTATTCAGGCAGGTGGCGGGACTGGTCTCATTTTGACTGAGCAAAGGAAAAGCGGAATTCCCCCCCAACCCCCTTCCGCCACGCCCTCGCTCGGACTGCCCTTTTTTTCGGCGGAATTTGAGGCTGTGCCAATTTCATTGGCGCGCCACTTCAAAATTTTCAATCTTTTCTGTATCCTACACGAATAATCGGATTGTATCCAGCATTAGCACATTGCCGTTGCCATTCGGCAATCTTTATTAAGAATATCAGTGATTTGATTTCCGATATTTTTTTAATTTCTGTCTGTCTATCAAAAATGAGCCAGAGACAAATTTCTTTTGGCTTTATTTTTTGATCATTAATTTGGATTGTTGATGTTTGACTTTATAAAATTTTTATCGTAGCAAGGGCTTGGTCTACTACATACCCCAGTTTTTGCGGAGTACCGATTTTTACAAAATATGCAACATCATCTTTGTATAAATCCATTTTTTCTATTTTGTATTGCTGTTGAAGCGTTGTAATATCCCTATCTAAATTTTTGTAACCTTCATCTTCTCGCAAAGAATTAAAATAATACTCGGCATAGCCATGCGATACTTTTTCTTCTTCGGACAAAGCATTGCGCCATTGTGTAAATGCTGAATTGGAAAAATTGATGTCGGGGATTTCGATTTTAATTCGTTCATCAATTTGTTTTTTTAAAAACTCAATATAATTTTGATTAAAGATATGCCATTTGCCGTCAAGCAAAAAGTGCCTATCATCGTCAACATAATCAAGAAAATATTTTAATGGTTTTGTATATCCTTTATTATGCTCATCTGAAACTTTAACTTTGATGTCATTAATACTTGCCGTCAAATTTATATTTTGCTGATTAACAAAATTTCGGAGGGCGGTAAGATTAAGTTCTTCG
>JAHJJO010000132.1 GCA_018822835.1 Patescibacteria group bacterium | reverse complement strand
TTATCAAATTCATCGCCTGCCAAACGCAAGGATTTCCATGTTACAATGCCACTCAATGAAACAACGGCAATGTCTGTAGTGCCTCCGCCAATATCAACTATCATTGTGGCAGTTGCTTCTGTTACAGGCATACGGGCGCCTATAACAGCCGCCATTGGCTCTTCTATTAAATAAACTTTGCGCGCGCCAGCTGATTTAGCGGCATCTTCAACAGCCTTTTTTTCAACTTCTGTCGTATCTAATGGAATGCCTATAATAACTTTCGGCTTTGGCATTAAAGAAAAATATTCACTGCGCGCTTTATCAATAAAATACTTAATCATTTTTTCAGTAACTTCAAAATCTGAAATTACACCTCCGACTAAAGGCCTGACAGCTTGAATGTGCGCTGGAGTTTTGCCTATCATTTTTTTAGCTTCTTCTCCCACAGCTAAAATTTCATCAGTCCGCATATTTACAGCAACAACTGATGGTTCATTAATAATAATTCCATTGTCACTACTATAAACTAAAGTATTTTTTGTTCCCAAATCTATTCCCAAATCCTTACTAAATTTTCCAAAAAATTTATTTAACATATTTTTCGCATAACGTATAGCGCGTAACGCATAACATAAAATTTTTTAGGGCTTGTAAATAAATAACATCTCTAAGCCCTAATTTTAATTTCATAACAAATTTGTTCTATTTTTTTCAAATTATTTTTTGCTTGATCATATTTAGTTCGCAAATAACCAGCCATATCAAACTCCACTAGTTCTGTTAAAATTCCATTAATTATATTTTTAATTTTTATTACTTCTTCAAAATTATTTTCAGCTGCCGCATTAGTGGCTTTGCGAATTAATTCGCCTGTTAAGTCGCAAATTCCACCCAAATAAATGTCAAAATTTAATTTTATTGCTTTAATTTCATTAATTTTTTCATTTGTTATAACAAAATAAAACATTTTAGCTTCAACATATTCTTCCACCGCCGCTCTATAAGATCCTTCTTGTATAATTCGTTGGTACCCAAAATTTTTTTCTAATTTTTTTACTATAATATTTTCTATTTCTACAAATTGTTTATTTGCTTTTTTTATATCTCCGCGATGCAAAGCAAAAATTACTCTTTTAGAATCGTGCAACACAATATTAGACAAGCTAATAATTTGCTGCCTTTCACTTTCCTGCTTACCATAATCTTTTTTTAGTTTTTGAAAAAATTTTTTGTTGATCATAGAATTAGTTTATAAAGTTTATAAAGTTAAAATTTTTTTTAGCTTCTATATGCTGTTGATCGTTATAACCAAACCCCACTTTTCGTCTTGATATTTTTATATCATTACCGCTCATTTGATTTATCATTTTTTCGCCTACTTGCGGTACTGGTCCGTTTTCCCAACGCAAATATTTATCACCTGTTACTGACTTTCCATATTTTTCAAAAAAATCAAAATCAAGAAAATATAATAACTTCATCATTTTCAATTTTCCAAGAGTTCCGTTTTTAATTTTATTCGCAAAAAATAAAATTACATTGCGATATTTTTTTTCATTTATTCTGCTCATATATTTTGTATATATTATAACATATAATTACATTGTTTTTTACAATATACCTGTTGCGTAAATAGTGTTTTATTTAGACACCGAGTGCCTACGAACAAATCTATCAAAATAGTACATCATTCACAGAGCAATACAATCTATCTGTCAGCACAGACATACTCGACACTCGGTGTCTGATTAGTGTTTTAAATTTTAATATACTTTACATAGAAACTAATTAACTTCTCCCACATCAATTTTTCTTATATCGCTATTAGTAATCCCAAGCCCCAACTCCCGCATAATTCTGAACGCGTCCGCAGGTCTATTAAGATAATGTCCTTTTAGATTATTAGGATTAATATAATACGCCTCGCCGTTTTGTTCAACATCTAACATTATTTTCCCAGCCAATCTGCTTGGGAATTTTGAATTTAGGTAATTATCAAGTTCACTGTGCTTAATTCCTAATCCCAAATTTCTCATTATGCTAAACGCGTCAGCCGGGCGTCCTAAATAATATTTCTTTTTATTATCAGGATAAACATACCACCCCTCGCCGTTTTGTTCTACCTGCAGTAAAATATTCCCGCTAACTCTTTTTGATAAATTTTTGTCTATTTTGATTATTAATCTTTTTTCTTCTTTGACTACTTTTTTACTATCAATTATATTATTTTTGGTATTTTGTTGGTTATTATCAGAAGCATTGTCCAGAATTTTTACGATTTGTTTATTCAAGGGGGTAAAATTGGCACTTAATACTTTATAAGCATCAATAATTCCACTATTTGAATTATTGATTAATAAATTAATTGCTTCCTGGCTTGTTATAGCAGGGTAAGACGCTTTTAATAATGAAACAACACCAGTAACTATTGGAGCTGAGAATGATGTGCCATTAGAAATATCATAAAAATTATGAAAGGTGCTATATGCTGGAACCGCGGTAGACAATATATTTGTTCCGGGCGCCCATATATCAACACAATTAGTGCCGTAATTAGACCAAACTGTACGATAATTTTTGTCGTCAACAGCCCCCACTCCTATAACCATATTGTTATTACCGTCATTGCACACAGGAGATTGCGGAATTTTATTTAAATTATAACCCAAGCCCCCAACTATGTCTCCATTACCAGCAGCTGCCACAATAAGCGCCCCTTTATTATAAGCATATTGTATAGCATCATTTAGCTGGGTTGAAAATCCAGAAACAGCCAAACTACCAAAACTTAAATTTATAACCTCGGCTCCATTATCAACCGCATACCGAATAGCTTTATTGGCTTTATCGTGCCCCGCATAACCCAGCGTATCATCAAAAATAATTAATGGCATAATCTCAATATTCCAATTAACCCCCGCCATTCCTTGATTATTGTTTGTCTCAGCTCCTATAATACCTGCTACTTGAGTGCCATGCGTTCCACGCGGAGTCATTTCGCTAGAATTATTGATAAAATTCCAACCATAATAATCATCCATATAACCGTTTTTATCATCATCTTTTCCGTTTCCGATAATTTCTTTAGTATTAGTCCACATTTGATTTTTTAATTCGGGATGATTATGGTATACCCCGTCATCAATAACGGCAATAATAATTTTTTTCCGATTACTTGCTAACCCCCATACTTGTTGTAAATTTATTTGTTTAAAATATTTTTGATACGCAGAATATGAATCATTACTTATAGCTTCTAAAATGTCAAAGTAAGGACCCGTTGTGGTTAATTTTTCATTTGTGCCATCAGCTGTAATTTCAAGAGAAATATAACCGTCCGTTGCTCCTTGTGGAATTAAAACCTCAATCATAGATGATGTCCATACACCATCTTTCGGAAATAAAGCTTTTACTCCATTAAAAGATACATCAATATAATAATATCCTCCGTTAGTAAAAATATTACTGTTTTTTAAGTAATTGCCATATATTTTAATTATGTTACCGACTGCACCCGTTTTGTAATCGGTTGATGTTATTTCTGGCTGTATATAAAAATAAGGGCCATAAACTATATCTATGCAATCATAATAACTTTTACATTTTTTTATTCCCACTTTTTTGCTAGAATTATCGGAATAAACAGAAGTTTTATATTCTATCTTTATATCAGACCAAGATAATATAGAACTCGACGGATACAGAGATCCTCCGACTACCAAATTACTGCTTCCCTTGCTATTCCCGAAATTACTACCAATTATGCTGATTGTATCTCCGGGCGTTATAGACTTTGGTGAAATAGAAGTAATTACCGGCGGAATGGTAGAAGGATCTTGTGAGAGCGTAAAATTAAATTGCTTACTTTCTTTTCCGTTCTTGTCAACTATAGTTATATAGCCGCTTGTTATATTGCTGGGTAGGGTAAAATTGATTTTATTATCTGACCAGTCTGAAGACAAAACATTATAATGTTTATTATTAATATTGACCCCACAATTGTAATCGTAATAATTGCAATAAGAACCAAAATTATGCCCATTTATTATAATATCAGCACTAGGATAAATTACGAAAGGAGATATTGAGTTTATAATTGGGTCATTATAAGCACACGACTGAGAAATTGCGGGACTTCCGCTTTCGCACCCTTCCGGTGATGAAGAAATAATAGTTCTTGTTTGTTGGTCATCAGCAGAGCATATACTCCAATCAGAATATGTCCAAGAAGTGCAGGTTGGTGCAGTATAAGTGCATGATTGAGTTAAAGTCGGATCACCGCCATAACAATCATCGGGAGATGATGAGATAACAGTTCTTATCTTAGTACTATTTGATTGACAAGAAGACCAATTAGAATAAATCCATGATGCACAAGCTGGAGGAGTATAATTGCATGACTGAATTAAAACCGGCGAGCCCCCTTCGCACCCTTCCGGTGATGAAGAAATAATAGTTCTTGTTTGTTGGTCATCAGCAGAGCATATACTCCAATCAGAATATGTCCAAGAAGTGCAGGTTGGTGCAGTATAAGTGCATGATT
>JAHJJO010000131.1 GCA_018822835.1 Patescibacteria group bacterium | reverse complement strand
ATATAATAATTTTTTGTTCATTCACTATTGTCTGAATCATGATTTTATGGATTATAGGATTGTCATGATTTTAAATAACTAAATTTATTTTTTAATCAGGTTTAATCTAATAATCAAGTTCACCCTATTAAATAATCGCAAAGCGAATTTAACAGGGTAAATCATGGTTCGGAAATTAATTCATTGATAATTGATAATTGATAATTGTCAATTGTTTCCTTAAACTCGCATCTAAAATTTTATCTCCATACTTAATTACAAATCCGCCTAAAAGATTTTTGTCTATACTTTCGCTTATAAAAACATCGCTAACTTGTGATAATTTAATAATATAACAACTTAACAATTTAATGATTGTTTCATTAAATTTGCGCGCGCTAATTATTTCTGCTTTAATAATTTTTTTATCTTTATTCCAAAGAGCGTTAAAATAAGAAATAATTTCTTTAAGCATGGAAGTTTGATGATGTTTAATTAAAATTTTAACAAATTGTTTTATTTTGCCTTGGACATGCATTGTATCAGCGTCTTTAATGGTTTCAAATAATGCTTGAGCATATTGTTTTGATGTTGGCTTCATAAGTTATAATATTATTGTTTTTAAAATTTTTAAAAAAACTTTTTAAAATTATGACACTATCACATCAGCTGTCAGCTTATTAAATTTTAATAATATTTTAATTAATTTGATAAGTTCATTAATGTTTTTATTCAATCCAATATAAAATTCGCCAAGCATTTCCCTTAATCTTAATAATTCTTTTAAGCTACTGTTGCGCCATTTGTTATCATTAATAGTTAAATCAATTAATTCAAATGCTCTGTCTAAACTATTCTGCGTGTAATTTTTATCTTGCTTTTTTATCCAATTTTTTGCTCGCGATAATTCTGAAGCAATATTTAAAATCTGCTGATCTTTACTAAAATTATTCCATTTTTCTTGAGTTAAATTTTTATGAAAATATGCCATAAATTACACTTCTATTAATTTTTCTATAATATTTTTAATTTGATTTTTTAATTCTTCATCCTGAATTTCCATTGAACGATTATTTTGCGATGGTCTTATGTTAATTAATGACTCATATTCTAATTGAGTTTTGTTATTTTGGTCTGGATAAATATTTCCTCCCCACAAATTTTGTTGTTTAGACCCGCTCTCTAATAAAATTTGTTCTGCGTCAACATGCAATTCCCCGCCTAAAGCAACAATCTTTTTTTCAATATCAACTACAAATTTAACCATATCATCAAACGGCTTGCCTAAAAATGACTTTAATTCTTTATTGCTAATTTTTTCTTTAATTATTTGAATGTTTTGTTCCATAAAATTTCACACCCCAAAAAAGTTGCTTGCTTAAATTAACAACATCTTTGCTGTAAAAATTATTTTTGAAATTCTTTATTTATTTTCATTGCAAACATCCTCTTTAATGCCTTTAAGATTTTTGTCCATTCTATCCTCGCTACCACTTATAAACCAATTTGGCAACTTTACTTTAGTATTATTTTGAATATTTTTCACTATATCTTTATTATTGCTTCCTTGATTTTCTATTATAATTTCTTTTAATGTTTCATGAATGTTTTGAAATTTCGCAAATCCATTGACATATGGATCAAAAAATCCTTTTTTTATTTCCCATTCATCTGTAAAATTATCAGGAAGATTTCTTCTGTCAGTTATATGAATATCAGAATAAAACTTTGTCAAAATTATATTTAACAAGTCAGCATGCGACATATGTCCATCTGCATAATATTTAATACCTGTTTTTTTATTTATTAACATAGAAAAAGCGCGCATTTCTCTTTGTTCAACATTATCATAAGAACTCGGCACAAATATTACATGCGATGGTTCTACATTATAATAATCAATAATTTCTTGTCGAACTTTTTGACTTAATATTTTTTTTTCTTTAAGATATTGCGTTTGTCGGTGCGCTTCTGTCCATTTAGGTGTTCCTTTGCGATTTGTTTCAACCTTAGGAGTGCCAATTTTAGGAATAGCTAAAGGAAAATTAAATTGTTTTTCTCGTAAAGTCATGAATTTATTTTTGAAATTTTTTTTGACAATTAATAGCAATATTTATACATTCTTCAGGATCATAGCCAAGGTCATCGCACCATCTAATTGTGGAAAATATAATATTGCCAAGTTCTTTTTTAAGTTCGCTGTCAGCATGAATATTTTTGTCTTTAATTGCATCACGCTCCCATCTGCAAATATCACCAAACACTTTACCCATTCTTACAATGATTTGAGAAAGATTTAATTTTTGATTGCCCCAAATTACACGACTAAGTTGTAACAATTTTTTAACTTCCATATTCTTAGTATAAATTACTATGAGTATCTACGGCGACAAAGATGCATTGATCTTTGCCATTAAATTTATAGATAGCCCTTAAATCCACAGTAATATTAATGCTCCTGTAATCAGTATATCTTCCTCTTAATGGATGATTATTTAACAAAGGAGCAAATGGATCTTGCGCAAATTTTGATAATCTATTCTGAACTTTTTTTTGCTCTTTTTTGTTTAATTTTTTATACTGTTTGTCAAAATTTTTATGAAAAATAATTTTCATTTTAATTTACATATTTGGATTATATAATATTAGATGCAAGTTTCTACTGCAACATTATGATAAAATCGTTTTTAACAATAAAGCGATTCAATAACGCTGTCATTGCGAGCGAACCCCTCCCCAGTTTTGAATGAAATTCAAAACTGGGGAGGGGTCGAGAGCGGCGGGAACACTATTCTTGCACTGCCTTGCTGTTAAAAACGATTATTATTACATTTTTACACACTAACTAACAATTATGTTGAAGTAGAAGCTTGAAACCAATTTATAAAGAAGCAAAATGTTCTTGTAGCTCTGTTTTATTAGAAATAGCTTTAGACAAATTTCTATTTCTTTGAATGTCATATTCCACTGTTCCTAATAATTGTTCTAATTCTTTAGACATTTTTGGAATTAAAGTAAAATTATTTTTTTTAGTTCTGATAAATTGTTTGAGATAAGCGTTAATAATGGCGCTCAAAGACAACCCAAAATCTTGCGCCATTTTTTGCGCAATAATTTTAACATTTTGATCAGTTTTAATATTAATTAATGTTTTCATATAACTATAGTATATACAATGGTTGTTGGTATGTCAAAATAATTTATTCTTATTATTCTTTAATAGAAAATCGAAAATCAAGCCCGTTTTTCAATGACCCTAACATTTAACCACAAAAAGAAAAATATAAATAAACTATAATAAATAATGTCTTTAGAATCTATGACGCCTTTGGCAATGTTATAAAAATGGCTGCCAAGTCCTAGAAATTTCATTAATGGCGCGACAAATTGCGGGGCTTGCGCTAAAACAAAATCAGCGCCAATTATGAACGCGCCAAAACATGCTGCTAAGCTTAAAATAAAAGCAATAATTTGATTTTTCGTTAAACTTGAAATAAATAAACCCAATGCTAAATAACTTCCTCCTAAAAATAACGCTCCTAAATAACTGCCAATAATCGGACCTAAGTCCACATTACCTAAAATAGCCACTGTAATTGGCAAGGTTATACTGAGAAGCAACGCTATAAACATAAAAACCAAAGCTCCAAAAAATTTAGACAGCACTGCCTGCCAGTCTGTAATTGGCAAGGTTAATAAAAATTCAATAGTTCCGCTTTTTTTTTCCTCTGCCCATAAACGCATAGTAATAGCTGGGGATAAAAATAAAAATATCCATGGTAAAATTGCAAAATAATTTCGCATACTTGCTTGGCCAATTAAAAAGAAATAATTAAAAAATAACCAATTTCCCACAATCAAAAACACTCCAATAAAAATATAAGCAATTGGGGAATTAAAATAAGACATTAATTCTTTTTTAAAAAGAATGTAGATTGTTTTTAAATATTGTTTATTCATAATTAGTTCATAAAGTTAAAAGTTATAAAGTTCATAAAGTCAACAATCAATAATCAATAAATAATCAATTTTCAATGATCATTGGAAATTGATTATTTACCCTGTTAAATAATTTTGTCTTTAGACAAAATTCCTGCTCTGCAGGATTTAACAGGGTGAATTGAAATTTGATTATTGAGAATTGAAAATTTTATTTAACCTTTTGAATTGATTATATCTAATGAATTAAATTTTAGCAAATTTTTGATCCAACTTTATAAACTTTATTTACCCTGTTAAATAATTTTGTCAAAAACAAAATTCCTGCTCCACAGGATTTAACAGGGTGAAATTTTAACTTTATGAACTATCCAACTGGTAGTTGAAAATAAAATTGCGAGCCTCTATTTTCCCCTTTACTTTCCGCCCAAATTTTGCCATTATGAGCTTCAACCATTTTACGCGCTACATATAATCCCAAGCCAGTGCCTTCAGTATGAATTCTTGAAATTGTTTTTCCTCTGGAAAACTTTTTAAATAATTTAGGCAGATCGTTTTTACTGATTCCGACTCCACTATCTGAAACGCAAAATTGAATTTTTTGATTAATTGCCTTTAAGCTTACGGTTATACTGCCTTGTTTAGTATATTTTATAGCATTATCAATTAAATTTATAAGTACTTGCCTAATTTTTTCAAGATCAATTTTGACTAAAGGCAGTTGTTCGGGCAATTTTATGTAATCTAAACGCAATTTTTTTTGTTTAATTGTTTTTTTTAAATCGTCTACTATATTGTTAACTATGTTTTCAAAATTTACTGTTTCATAATTAAATTCCAAGCGGCCAGCTTCAATACGCGAAATATTTAACAAATTATTAACTAATTGTATCATTCGTTCGCCTGATTCATAAACTTTATTTAATGAATCTTTTTGTTTTAATTTTAATTCGCCAAAATCGCCTTCCAGCATCATTGAAACATATCCTTTAATAATAGTGAGCGGAGTTCTTAATTGATGCGAAGCGATTGATATAAATTCGCTTTTTGCTTGATCTAAACGCATTAATCTTTGATTTGCCACAACAAGATATTGCGTTGCTTTTTTAATTTCTTTTTTTAATTTAACATTAAAATCTTGAGTCTTTTTATAAAGAAAAGCGTTTTCTATCGCTATAGCCGCTTGCGAACTTACAACTTTTAATACCATAAAATCTTCGTTATTATACATATCTCCTGATTCTTTTTGCCCTAAAGCCAACAATCCAACTGTATTATTTTTAAGATTTAACGGTGCTAAAACTTCTATTTTTAGACTGCTTAGCAAGTCAATGAATTTTTTTGTTTTTTTATTGTATTCCGCGTTTTTTATTTATTCAGTAACAATTGGTTTATTGTTTTTAATAAATTTTTCATGCAGATATTTATTGCTTTGTATTTTTTTGCGTTTTCTAAAATCAATGCCATTATTATATTGCAGAAAATAAGCCCCTGTTTTTTCATTATAGCTTAAGAATCCAAATACTTTAACATGAAAAGCGTTTGACAAAACCTCGTAAATAAAATTATAAATTTCATTGATTTTTAAACTGGTTCGCAGTTTATCGCTTAATTCAGCAACGACTTCCTGGCTGTCGTAAAGGGATGTAAAAAAATATTTGTTTGCTATTTTATAAAAAAAATGTTTAATTGGCGAGAACAAAAAAATTGATATTATCAAAATAATTAAATCTACCCAATCAGTAATATTTGTAAAAAATAATAAAAAAATATATTTAATCCATATTGCTAAAACTAGAATGACTGTCAAAGAAGCCAGATAAACTGTTGATTTTCGGAGAACAAATTTAATATCTAAAAGGCGGTAACGGACAATAGCGTAGACAGTCATAATTACATATGTTGACGCAAAAATATTTCCATATGGCTTAATTGGAATATCATACCAAAGAAAATAATTAGTTGACCCTCCGATAATACTAATTGCTATTCCCCATAGCATGAATTTCAGTTGAGCCCTTTTCACTGCAGAAACTTTTTTTAAAAATTTGTAAGATAACAAAGCGCTATATAAACTTACT
>JAHJJO010000018.1 GCA_018822835.1 Patescibacteria group bacterium | reverse complement strand
TTATAAAATTATAAAATTATTTTTTATTATGCGGAGCCATAATATTAATCCATAAGAGTTCTTTTCGCAAACAGATATTTAACTGCTTCAATTATTACTGTATTTATAATTCCAATCAATATAATAATGATCCAGATATTAAAACCTAAAAGAGGAGTTGTTGATAATATCAATTGCAAAGGAGGCAAATAAATTGCCGACAAAAGCATTCCCAAGCTAATAATTACAGCGCCTATTAAATATGGATTGCTAAAAGGATTTATTTTCCAAATTGGTTTATTAAAACTGCGCAAACTAAAAATATATATTAAAGAATCAAGACCAATGATTGCAAAAATTACTGTTCTAATATATGCTATATCAAAATCATTTTTTAATAAATAATAAAAAAATCCAAACACTAACAAATTATAAGAAACGCCAATAGAAAAAATAATTGTTTTAATTTCTTTATTAATAATCGGTTCATTTTTTTTAATTGGTCGTTCTCTCATTATATCTTTTTCTCCCTTTTCAAAGGCAAGAGAAAAATTAGGCAAACCATCGTTGACAATATTAATCCATAAAATTTGGGCTGGTAAAAGCGCCATCGGCATATTAAATAATATACTCCCTGTTATTAAAACAACTTCAGAAAAACTATCTATAAGTAAATAAGCAATTACTTTGCGTATATTAGAAAATATAATTCTACCTTGCTGGACAGCTGAAACAATTGTTTTAAAATTATTATCCAACAGCACTAAATCAGAAGCCTCTTTTGCAATGTCCGTTCCTGTTCCTAAAGATATTCCAATGTCAGCCGCTTTTAAGGCAGGGGAATCATTAATTCCATCGCCTGTCATAGCGACAACTTCTCCGCAAGATTGTAGCGCTTGCACAATTCTTAATTTATGATGAGGGCTTACTCTAGCATAAAGATTTATGCTATTTACTATCTGTTTTAATTTTTTATCATCAATTTTATCTAACATTTCTCCTGTAACAATATTTTTTAACTCAATATTTAAACCGACCTCTTTAGCAATTGCCATGGCTGTTAATTTATGGTCCCCTGTAATGATAACAGGTCTAATGCCTGCTAAACAGCATGTTTTTATTGTTTCACGCGCCTCAGGCCTTAACGGATCTTTTAATGCTATAAATCCGATAAAAGTCAAATTTTTGTCAATGGCATTCCAATCTATTTTCACAGAACCTGTTTTTCCAGTAATAAAACGCATATCTTTTGAATGCAACTCGCGTGTCGCTACGCCAATAACACGCAAACCCTTGTTAGTTAATTTTTCATAAATTTTAGTTAATTTTGTTTTTTCATTTTTTGTTAATTTGCAAAGCTTTCCTTTGTGATAAAAATTTTCCGCTTTATCTAATAATTTTTCAGGCGCTCCTTTTTCATACAAAACATAATTTTTAGCTTTTGTTTGATGAATCGTTGCCATAAATTTGGATTCACTGCTAAAAGGCAATTCGCTTATTTTCGGCTCTATTTTTAAAAGATTGGTTTTATTTAAACCAGATTGCGCGGCTGCCGATAATAAGGCAGTTTCAGTCGGCATGCCAACAATCCTCCATTTATGCAATTCATCTTCTGGATTTTCAATAACAGCATTGCTACACATCATTCCTGTTTGCAAAGCTAAACTTACATTTTTAGCTTCTGCATTATCCTGTCGCGATCCAAAACTTTTTATTTCAAATTCTTTTTCGCCAATTATAATGTGCGAAACAGTCATTTTTCCTTCTGTTAAAGTTCCTGTTTTATCAGCGCAGATTACAGTTGTTGACCCCAATGTTTCTGCTGCGACTAATCTTCTGGTTAAAGCTTTTTGTTTTAAAATTTTCTGCATTCCAAAAACTAAAATTACTGTTACAGCGACTGTTAAGCCCTCTGGAATTGCCGCTACAGCAATAGCGATTGCCATAATAAACATTTCAAAAACATCTCTGCCCTGCCATATTCCAATTCCTATAATGAACGCACAAATTATTAAAACAAGAGTTCCTAAAAATTTTGATATGTCTAACAATCGTAATTGCAAAGGAGTTTTTTCTTCTTCTGTTGTTTTAATAAGTTGGGCAATCTTTCCTATTTCCGTTGATCTGCCTATTGCTGTCACCACTGCCCTTCCTGATCCTCGCACAATTATTGTTCCTGCGTAAACCATATTTTCCCTATCAGCTATGGGGGCTCCTTTTGCGATTTTATTAACAGTTTTGACAGATGGAATTGATTCTCCTGTTAAACTTGCTTCAATAATTTGAAGATCAATTGACTCTATTATTCTCGCATCAGCAGGCACTCTGTTGCCAGCTTGTAACACAATAATATCGCCGATTGTTAAGGCGCTGCTGTCAATTTTAATTTTTTTATTATTTCTAATAACAAGCGCTTTATGCTCAACTATTTTTTTAAGTTTATTAAGAGATTTATTAACTTTATTTTCCTGAAAAAAACCAATTATTGTATTCAATACAACTGCGCCCAAAATTACGCTTGCGTCAATATAATGATGCATTAAAAAAGTGATTAAACTCGCGGCTAATAAAATGTAAATTAAAGGATTTTGAAATTGTTTAAAAAAAATTATTACCCATCCAATTGGTTTTTCTTCTTCTAATTTATTAAGCCCATATTTATTAAGCCGTTTTTTAACTTCTTGACTTGTCAAACCATTAAATGAAGTTTTTAATTGTTTTAAGCAGGATTGAATTGTTAGATTATGAAAATTCATAAATAAAGTATAACATTTTTTTGCCTCTTGTAAAAATTAAATTTTAGGGTATAATATAATTAGGAATTAGGAATTAGGAATTAGGAATTAGGAATTAGGAATTAGGAATTAGGAATTAGGAATTAGGAATTAGG
>JAHJJO010000130.1 GCA_018822835.1 Patescibacteria group bacterium | reverse complement strand
TTATTTTAGAAAACACTTATATTATTAAATTAATTAGTCCTTTTAGTTCAAGCGCGAAAGTTGAAGTTGTTAAGACCCCCAAAATATTTTTTTTTGATACAGGTCTTTTACAAATGCTTTGGCTAAAAAATACTCAGCAAAATTTAATTGGCAATATTTTTGAAACAAGCATCTTTACTGAATTAACAAAAAAATATGGATCTGCAAATATTAATTTTTGGAGAAATAGAAATCAAAATGAAATAGATTTTATTTTAAGTTATAAAAATAAAATCCTGCCTATTGAAGTAAAAATCAATTTTAATAGTTTTAAAACATCATCAATGTCATCATTTTGTAATAAATACAAAGTTAAGCAATATAAAGTGGTTGGATTAAATGGTAAAAAACAAAATAAAAATTATATTTATCCATGGGAACTTTAAATCTTGATATTATTATTTAATAAATTATATGATCACTCAAATACAAACAGCGCGCATTTCAGCTTTATTACCTTTTACATTAGTTAAAGAAATTAAAAAAACATCAGTGGAAAAAAATATAACACAAAGCTCTATTATAAAAAATGCTTTAGAATTTTGGTTTCAAAAAAAATTAGCTAAAGATGCGGATGATTTATCTAAATTAAATTTTAATGACTTGCCATCTGAAAATGATTGGACATTTTTAATTTGACAGTGTAATACAATTGTATTACACTATAATTATATGAGACAAGTTTTAAGTATTTCACTTCCAAGTGAAACCATACAATCAATCAAAACAAAAGTTATGCAAAGAGGCTTTAATTCTGTTAGTAGTTATATAAAACATTTGCTATTTGAAGATAATAATTTAATTTCTGAACAAGAATTAATCCGCTCTGTTAAGCAGGCTTGTTATGATTATGAGCACGGCAAAACAATAAAAGCAAAATCTTTAGCAAATCTTTTATGATAATAAAAAGTATTGAATATTCTCGAAAATTTGTTAAAAAATTTAAAAAACTTCCTCAACATATTGTTAAAATTGCTATAGAAAAAGAAAAATTATTTAAAAATAATCCATTGCATCCGTCTTTGAGACTGCATGCATTGCATGGCAACTTGCAAGGATCTTGGTCAATTTCATTAACCAGTAATTACAGAATTATTTTCAAACAAATGAACGATGACAATATTGTTTTTGCTTCTATTGGCAAACATGATATTTATAAATGTCTATAGCTTATATTTTAATTCTTAAATATACTTTATGAACTTTACCCCATCTGCTCTTGTGGGGCTTCTTGTGGGGACTTTATGAACTAATTTATGATCTACTTCACAAAATATGCTGAAAAAAAATTTGATATATTAAACAAACATAAAGTCTATTTTACGCGAGAGCAAATAGAAGACGCTATTAAATTACCTGATAAGACTGGCAAGAAAGGCCAGTATTTATTTGCTCAAAAAGAAAGAGTAAAAGTAGTTTATAAAAAAGAAAATGGAATAGTTAGAGTTATAACGTTTTATCCCGTGAAAATCGCATAACGCACAACGCATAACGCACAACGTAATTAATTTTAATTATTTTGAATTTGTTATGCGTTCCACGCTATGCGTTATGCGAGTATGATTTACGATCCTGAATCAAACATAATAAGTTGGGAGATAGCCAAAGGAGACATTAGCCATACTCGTGAGTTTGGTAATTTTATAATTCATTTATCAAAGTCTGGCAAACCAATTTTAATTGAAATACTAGATGCTTCTAAGTTTATGGAGCAGTTTGAGAAATTAAAGATAAGAAAAGAAGTTGGAGAATTGTTGCCAGCCGTATAGAATAAGCACAAGGATACAAGAAACAAGATACAAATAAATCATAAGATACAAATTTCAAAATTCAAACAAAAATTCAAACAATTAATTAATTAATTGTTTGGTTATTGAAATTTGATAATTGGTTATTATTTATATCTTGGAATTTGTATCTTGTGAATTTTATTTATGGTTACCAAAAAAAAATACATCCCTCTCTCCTCTGGTCATCGCGCATGCGCTGGATGCGGACAAATTATTGCCGCGCGGATTGTTGCTGAAGCTCTTGGACCAAATGTTATTATTGCTAATGCGACAGGATGTTTGGAAGTAACTACTACCCAATATCCTGAAAGCGCGTGGGGCATGCCATGGATACATTCTTTATTTGAAAATACATCAGCAATCGCTTCTGGAATTAAAGCTGCAATAGATTATAAAATTAAAATCCGACATCCGAAATCCGACATCCGAAATCCGAAAGTTGTTGCCCAGGGTGGCGATGGCGCGACATTTGATATTGGGTTTGGTTTAATCAGTGGAATGTGGCAAAGAAATGAAAATATTTTATACATTTGTTATGACAATGAAGCATATGCTAACACTGGCATCCAAGCGTCTGGATCCACTCCAGCAGGAACAAAAACAACAACTACGCCAGCTGGTTCATACCAAAAAAAGAAAGATATGGTTGCAATTGCTTTGGCGCACAAATTAAATTATGTCGCCCAGACAACTGTCGGATTTCCAGAAGATATTGTTAAAAAAATAAAAAAAGCCTTAACAATAAAAGGTCCTGGGTATATTCAAATTTTATGCCCATGCGTTCCTGGATGGAAAATTAGATCTGATCAAACTATAAAAATTGGCAAGTTGGCCGCTCAAACAGCAATTTATCCATTGTTAGAATATGTAAATGGCAAACAAACCAAATCTTCAATAGTTTTTAAACAAAAAATAAAAGCAGAGGAATATTTTAAATTGCAAGGAAGATTTTCAACGCATAATTTTCAATAATCAATAATCAAGTATCAATAAATTATCAAATATATTAAGTCAAGTTTTTTTGGAATATGGTAAAAAAATTTAAGGTAATTCTATTTGTTAATGCAAATTATTTTACAATGTGAATAGCATGATGTAAGTATCATCTTTTTCTTTTTCGCTCGTTAGAAACG
>JAHJJO010000129.1 GCA_018822835.1 Patescibacteria group bacterium | reverse complement strand
CCGATTTCCAGGATGAGAACCTGATGTCCTGACCACTAGACGATAGCGGCGCAGTCAATTATCAATTATCAATTAACAATTAACAATTACAAATTAATTAATTTAATTCGTAATTGATATTTGATAATTGATAATTGACTCATGTCCTTTTAAAAATTCGCTTGCTTCCATTGCGCGTTTTCCTTCTAATTGTAATTTTTCTATAACTAAAGAATCTTTGCCACACTGTATCGCTAATTTATTATTATCTAAAAAGAATTGTCCGTATTTATATTTATTTATAACTAAAGGCTCGTATTGAACTTTAAGTATTTTTAATATTTTTCCGATTTCTGACTTCTGATTTTTGACTAGTACCCATACGCCTGGCCATGGATTTAATGCTCTAATCATGCGTTCAACGTCAACAGCGCTTTTTTTCCAGTCAATGTCTCCATCTGATTTTTTTAATATTTTTACATAACTTGCATGAGTTGAATTTTGTAAAATTAACTTTATTTTTCCACTAACATAATTCTTTAAAACCAATGGCAGTATTTTGGCGCTTAATAAAGCTAATTTATTATGCAATGTTTCAGACGTTTCTACTATATTAATTTTAATTTCAACTTGATTTAAAATAGGTCCTGTATCAAGATGTTCATCCATTTTTATAATTGTAATTCCTGTTTTTTTATCTCCATTTAAAATCGCGGCTTGAATACAGCTTGCGCCTCTATATTTGGGAAGCAGTGAAGCATGAATATTAATACAACCATATTTTGGTATATTTAAAATTTCTTTTGAAATTATTTGTCCATAAGACGCAACAACAATTAATTCAGGATTTAATTTTGTAATTTCTGTCTTGCAATTCAATATTTTTACCGGTTGCAAAACAGGGATATTAAATTTTTTTGCTTGTTTTTTAATTGGCGTGCAAGACAGAATTTGCTTTCTTCCAATTTTTTTATCAGGTTGAGTAATGATAGCGATAACATTAAAATGTTCATCTTGAATTAATTTTTGCAAAGCGTAAATTCCAAATTCAGATGTGCCAATAAAAATTGTGCGGATTATATTCATAGATTTATTTAACTTTAGACCTGTCGCGTAATTAGTTTTGTAACGAAATTTAGGGTAGGACATTTCTAAATTGCTACACTAGGACATTATCATATTGCTGCGACATTGTAATTAAAGGCATTGAATAAATTTGTAAATTTATATAAACTTACAATATAGATTAAACATGACAACTTTGCGCGCAATCGCAGTCAATTTTTAAATTATCAATGAACATCGTGAATAAAATTTTATTAATTTGTAATTGTAAATTGATAATTGATTGAAGCCGAGGTGGTGAAATTGGTAGACACGCATGGTTTAGGACCATGTGCCTTCGGGCATGGAGGTTCAAGTCCTCTCCTCGGCACAGACTCAATTAACAATTATCAATGATCAATTATCAATGATCAATTACGAATAAATTTAAAATTAATTGATAATTTATAAACATATTATGTTAATTGATAATTAAATTTTTTAGCCCCATCACAGTCACTCCGCTTGAGTTCTGGAGACCGTGACAAGGCCAGATTAATTAATTTTAAATTCGTAATTGCTAATTGCTAATTGCTAATTGCTAATTGAATGTTGTACCGCCACGGGGAATCGAACCCCGGTCTCCAGGATGAAAACCTGATATCCTAACCGTTAGACGATGGCGGCAAAATAGTTAAAAGTTCATAAAGTTGAAAGTTCATAAAGTCATATGAAATAAATATAAAAGAAATTTGCAATTTAGTCAATTCTTGTTATTATTTTATTGCATTGAAATTTTATTGCATTGGTATGCAAGAGTATACTCTTATTTTCTATAAACGATTAACTCGCAACAATGCTAAGCATTTAAGACCCGAGCTAAGGCTCGGTAGAAGCTCTTCTACAGAGCTTTAGCTCGGGTTCAAGAGGCTTTAGCCTCTTTATTTAAATTTGCATTTAAATGTTAAAATGCATGGAGCGGTAGCTCAGCTGGTTAGAGCGCCTGCCTGTCACGCAGGAGGTCGCGGGTTCGAACCCCGTCCGTTCCGCCAATTTACAATTTCAGAGTTTTCGGAAGTTTTACGCACCTGCGGTGCGGTCGCCTCGCCTGCGGGCGAGGCCGAAAGGGCTGATTTTGCAACGGTTTGCCACGCTCCGCGTGGCGAAAAAGAAATGTTTT
>JAHJJO010000128.1 GCA_018822835.1 Patescibacteria group bacterium | reverse complement strand
TTTGAAGCGGAGGGGCTGTAAATTAGCTTCTTAGCTTTTTAGCTTCTTAGCTTCTTAGCTTGTAGCTTTTTAGGAAAGAAGGATAATTAGGAATTAAAATCACGAATTTCTACGAATTATCAATACGAATTAGAAATTAATTAAAATTTAATTGATAATTGATAATTGTTAATTGATAATTGATTTATTGGCAACTTCATTAAAAGATTGTTTAAGGCTTCTTAAACAATTAACACAAATTTTTAATTTTTTTCCATCTATTTTTTTGCTTTGCAAATTAATATTTTGCCTTTTAATAGTTTTGATGTTAGAATGCGAACGAATCGCGCCTTTAGTCGTGCTTCGTTTGCACAAATTGCATTGTTTAGACATAAGATTCAATTAACAATTACGAATTATCAATTACGAATGAATTTTTAATTAATCTAATTCGTAAATTAATTGGTAATTTGATTTATTTTATATTTAACTTCCTTTTATGCTACCATGTTATTTTAAAAAATCAAATTTTAATTAATTCGTAATTCGTAATTTTTAATTCGTAATTTATTTTATGCTTTTATTTTCTTTAATTATAATACTATTTTCAGCTATTATTCATGAATATATGCATGCATGGATGGCTGATTATTTGGGAGACTCAACTGCTAAAAAATATGGGCGGCTTACTTTGAATCCAATTAGCCATATTGATTTATGGGGTTCAATAATAATGCCTGCTTTAATTTATTTTGGAACTGCCGGAAGTTTTATTTTTGGTTATGCCAAGCCAGTCCCTTTTAATCCTGACAATCTGTTAGATAAAAAATACGGCGCGGCAAAAGTTGCGGCTGCAGGACCTTGCGCTAACTTTGTCACAGCTTTATTATTTGGTTTATTACTTAGATTTAATTTTGCGCCAAATCCTATATTTATTACTTTAATGGCTATTATTATTCAAATTAATTTGGTTTTAATGATTTTTAATTTACTTCCAATTCCGCCTTTAGACGGTTCAAAAATAATTATGCCGTTCTTGCCTAATCATTGGAAAACAAAATTTATTGAGTTTGAACAATACGGAATGTTGTTTTTATTAATATTTATTATGCTTGGATTTTCTATTATTACTCCAATTATTCGTTTTTTATTTTTTTTAATCACGGGGATTTAAACACATAACGCATAACGCGTTATGCGTTATGTGTGTTGACGTTATGTGTGTTGACTTATTTAATGTACTTTGATAGATTAAAATTAGGGTTAGTTAATCAGTTGATTAGTTAATTGGGATAAAAAAATAAAGTTTCTATTCTAATTAACTAATTAACTAATTAACTAATTAACTAATTAACTATGCCAACTATTAATCAGTTAGTCCGAAAAGGACGAAAAAAAATTAATAAAAAAACTAAATCTTTAGCTTTACATACAACTGTAGATACTTTACACAGAAAAACCAAAAAATCAAAAAAAGGATCTCCATTTAAGCAGGCAGTATGTTTAAAGGTTACTACTGTAACGCCAAAGAAGCCTAATTCTGCTTTACGAAAAATAGCGCGTGTAAGGTTATTGTCTAATGGCATGGAAGTAACAGCCTATATTCCAGGCATGGGACATAATTTACAAGAACATTCAGTTGTTTTAATTAAAGGCGGTAGAACTAAGGATTTAGCAGGGGTTAGATATAAAGTAGTGCGAGGAGTACTTGATACTCAGGGAGTGGAAGGACGAAAACAGGGCAGAAGCAAGTATGGAGTGAAGAGAGTCAAAAGTTCATAAAGTCTATAAAGTCCATAAAGTCAATAGACTTTTGACTTTATGGACTTTATAGACTTTTGACTAAATTTTATGCGTGGAAAACAAGCGCCAAAAAGAAAAATACAAAATGATATAAAATATAATGATGATAATATTGCAAAATTTATTAATTATATCATGAAAGATGGTAAAAAAACCGTAGCGCAAAAAATTGTTTACGGAGCTTTTGATATTATTAAACAAAAAACCAAACAAGACCCAAAACATATTTTTCAGAAAGCTATTAAAAAAATAGCGCCTCTTATTGAAGTTCGCAGTAAAAGAATAGGCGGTGGGAATTACCAGATTCCTTATCAGGTGCGAGGTGATCGAAGATTTGCATTGGCCTCGCGTTGGCTAATTGAAGCAACTAAAGCGCGCAAAGGAGAGCCAATGGTAAAAAAATTATCTGATGAACTTTTAGCCGCTGTTGAAGGTGAAGGTGCCGCAGTAAAAAAAAGAGAAATAGTTCGTAAAATGGTTGAAGCTAATAGAGCTTTTGCGCACTTTGCTAGATAGCTTTTTAGCTTGTAGCTTTTTAGCTTCTTAGGTTGTAGCCAAGATAAAATAAATATTTACGCAAAATATAAAACAATTAAAAACTCAAATGATTGATGTAATTATTGAAAAAGATAAACCTACTGGATATTATGCTTATTGCCCTGACTTACCGGGATGTCATAGTCAAGGAGATACAGTTGAAGAAGCTCGCAGTAATATTGCTGAAGCTATGCAAGTATATTTAGAAAGATGATAAATTAATTAATTAACCCCTATGTTTTTATATGAACAGTCAAACAAATATTAAATCATCTTTTAACCAAGATGATATTTGCTACATTACCTTGAATTCGAAATGCATTCAAATTATAAAATACTGCCTAAATTGTCATCCCCGCGCAAGCGGGGATCCAGTATTTAACGAATTAATCTAGATCCCCGCTTGTGCGAGGATGACACAAAGGGGCATTTCGTAATTCAAGATATATTTACAAGCCAACGGGATTAAAAAAAATATGGCCAAAACAAAAAAATTAAATTTAACTTTTTTTATTGATTCAATTGGAAATACTTTTTCTATGTGGTTTGATGATCCTAAAAAAGAAGTGGTATGCGAGATGAATGAGCAAGAAGATGTTTTAAGTTTAGATAAAAAAAAGCGAATAATTGGTTTTGAAAAGATTAATTTTTTACCGAAAGAATTTATGCAAAGTTTAGCATTAAAAGAGCCAGCCAGAATGCAAGGACGCTTGTTGTTAACTTCAAAATAAATTATGACCTTAAATCAAATTAAAAAAATAATAAATCAAAATTTATCTGTTATTCAGGATAAATATAGAGTAAAAGAAATAGGTATTTTTGGTTCTTATGCCACGGGACATCAACACAAAGATAGTGATGTTGATGTTTTGGTGGAATTTGGTGGATCAATTACATTATTTAAATATGCAGAATTACAAAATTTTTTAGCAGATCAGTTGCATGTTAAAGTGGATTTAGTGCAAAAGTCCGGATTAAAACCTCTTATTAAAGACGAAATTCTCAGCGAAACTATTTATATTTAATTATTTTTATGGCTAAACGAACTCCAAAACTTTATATTTCAGATATTTTAGAATCCGCCAGAAAAGACATCCCTAAAATTGTAATCTCGATTAAAAATATTCTAAAAGATTTTTAAAGTTTATATTCGTAATTGATTTTATGAGGGATTATTCTCTAGACAAAATTAGAAACATTGGAATCGCGGCGCATATTGACGCTGGGAAGACCACGTTTACAGAACGTGTGCTTTTTTATACTGGAAAAAAACATAAAATTGGTGAAACGCACGAGGGCGAGGCAGATATGGATTGGATGGAACAAGAAAAAGAAAGAGGCATTACTATTACATCAGCCGCGACAACTTGTTTTTGGAAAGATCATAAAATTAATATTATTGACACCCCGGGGCATGTTGATTTTACAGTTGAAGTAGAAAGATCTTTAAGAGTGCTTGATGGCGCGGTTGCGGTTTTTGACGGATCAGCAGGAGTTGAACCGCAATCAGAAACTGTATGGAGGCAAGCGGATAAGTATAAAGTGCCACGAATTTGTTTTGTTAATAAAATGGATAAAATGGGAGCTGATTTTCAAATGAGCTTAAATTCCATTAAAGAAAGATTAAATCCAAAAGCGCTTGCTATTCAACTGCCGATTGGCGCTGATGATAATTTTAAAGGCGTGATTGATTTAATAGAGCAAACTGCTTATGAATTTAAAGGAGTTCATGGAGAGCAAATTGAAAAAATAGAAATTCCTGAAGATTTAAAAAATCAAGTAGAAAAATACAGGCATAAAATAATTGAAAAAGCGGCTGAATGCGATGATGTGTTAACTGAAAAATATTTAAATGGAGAAGACATTTTAATTGAAGAATTAAAAAGCGCGTTAAGAAAAGGAGTAATTAATAATGAAATTTATCCTGTCCTGTGCGGAGCGGCTTTAAAAAATATTGGTGTGCAATTATGTTTGGATGCCGTGAATGAATATTTGCCATCACCTCTTGATTTGGATGACATAGAAGCTATTGACGCGAAAAATAAAGAAAATAAAGTTAAAGTAAAAGCTGATGACAATTCCGCTTTTGTTAGTTTAGCTTTTAAAATAGCAACTGATCCGTTTGTAGGAAAATTATGTTTTATTAGAATTTACAGCGGAGTCCTAAAATCTGGCTCATATATTGTTAATGCTTCTACAGGACACAAAGAGCGTGTTGGACGTTTAGTAAGAATGCACGCAAATCATCGCGAAGAAATTAAAGAAATTTTCGCAGGCGATATTGCCGCTGTTGTTGGATTAAAAGACGTAACAACAGGACAAACTCTTTGTGACGAAGCAAGACCTGTTTTACTTGAAGACATTACATTTCCCGAACCAGTTATTAAAATTGCTGTTGAGCCAAAAACTAAAGCTGATCAGGAAAAAATGGGAATTGCATTAAACAGATTAGCTGAAGAAGATCCTACTTTTAGGATTGAGACTGACGAAGAAACAAATCAAACTTTAATTTCAGGCATGGGAGAACTGCACTTAGATGTTATTGTTGATAGAATGAAAAGGGAATTTAAAGTTGAAGCAAACATTGGTAAACCGCAAGTTGCTTATCGTGAAACAATTAAAGATACTGCTGAGGCAGAAGGAAAATATATTAAACAATCAGGAGGTCGCGGGCAATATGGTCATTGTTGGTTAAAAATTGAACCTCATAAATTTTCCACGGAAGAGGACATAGAAGACCCTGAATTTATAGATAAAATTAAAGGAGGAGTTATACCAAGAGAATATGTTCCTGCTATTAAAAAGGGAGTGAAAGAAGCTATGCAAAGAGGAGTTTTAGCGGGCTATCCAATGGTTGATATTAGAACAACAGTTTATGACGGAAGTTATCATGAAGTTGATTCTTCAGAAATCGCTTTTAAAATGGCCGGTATTTTAGCTTTTAAACAAGCTTGCAAAAATGCCAGACCAGCGCTTCTTGAACCAATAATGAAAATTGAAGTAATAACTCCTGAAGAATATATGGGCAATATTATCGGGGACCTTAATTCTAAAAGAGGGCAAATTGATCAAATGACAGACAGGGGCAATCTTAAGGTCATTTTAGCAAAGGTTCCTTTAGCGGAAATGTTTGGATATGCTACTGCCTTGCGTTCTATGAGTCAAGGACGCGCTAATTATACAATGGAATTTTTGCATTACGCAGAAGCGCCTAAAAATATCGCGGAAGAAATTATGGAGAAAGGTTCGTAAAATTTTTGGCTGAAAAAAAGTTCAATTCCCCCCCCATTTTAGACGAATAGCAGAGGGGGATTAGAAAGGGTAAATGTCCGAAGCCTAAAATTTCTTATTATAAATTTTTCAATAATTTTTTGAATCCAGCTGTGTTTACAAAATAATTCCGCTGATTATTTTTTAAATTATGTTTAATATTATTCAGTTGATTTAATATTTTTCCTTTGTTTAATAATTTGTTCGCGAAAAGATTGAAATAAATTCCATCTAAAAATGAAACATAATATATTTTTTTGTTATTTTCACTTTGTCCGATAAAAGATATAATTTCATTAATTTGTTTATCTTGCCCGCCTCCGCCTTCTTTCATGTGTTTATGTTCAACAATATAAATATCATTTTTATGTCTAATTAAAAAATCAGGCATTTTATTTTCTTTTTTAGAACTCCATTTAAAATCAATTTTATAATATTTTAGTAAATCTTTAAAAAGTTTTTTGCCTTTTTTATCTGATTCAATATATTTTTTCTTTCCAGATATAAATTTTTTTATTGATTCGTCATTTGTTTTTTGAAAACCGCAAGAATCTAGTATTTTTGAAACTTTATAGATTCCTAGATTGCCGCTTTCCTTGTGCGCCTTAGCATCTTTGCTAGCTTGCAATGTAGTTGGAGTATAACCATAAGTTGAATATATACCATGTCGCAACTCAATGTATTTTTCCGTAATATTTTTTAGTATTTTAAATTGTTCTTTGTCATCCATTTTATTGAAAATACTATATGATATATCAACCACAGACCAAAATGATACAAATTCAGAATAATTTATATTTTTACTTTTGATAATTTTTAATATTCTTTTAAGTGCTGTTTTTGCGGTTGCAGGACTTTTGGTTTTTATGGCAAAGCTATAAGCAGAAATATTTTCGAGTAAATCTACATTTTGTAACATCAAGTCTGTTGAATTTTTAGGGTTTTTGGAAATAATTAAATCTCCGTTTTTTAAATAAAATTTATCAATAATTCGCTCTAAATTATTGAGTGAAAATTTAAACAGTTTTAGATTATTAATTTTTGGCATAATTGATTAAGTTAAAATAGTTTCATTGTCGGATGCGCCATTTCATAGGCGTTTTCCAAAATTGCTCTTGCGGTCAAGTAATCCAAGCGCCTTCTTCTTTCTCCATTTTTTTTATTTCCTTTAAAAGGGGATAATAAAACATCACTAGTTTTTTTTCTAAAATCAAAAAGTAAATCGTTGCTGAATTTTATTATTTTTTCTATTATTTCTTTTTCAATGTTTAATTCAATAACTGTGATTAATCTCGAGCTTTGTTTTATATTAGATAATTTATAGTCAATTTCTTTGGGTTTCATAAAAGATATAGGTCTTGCTGGATCAGTAGTATCAACAGCTCTTAATGCTATTTGTCCTTTTGGCGAGTTAAATTTGATATAAATATTTTTTTGCGGAGTTCGTCTCATTTTTTCAAAATATTCTAAGATTCCCAACATTTTATCATTTTTATATATTTTAATCTTATCATACGTTTTGTTTTTATTGTCATAACATATTACGCAAACTGGATTTTCAGTATCATTAAACAATTGATCTTCAATTATGGTAATGCTTGTTAATCTATGTTTAGGGAATTTTGAATTAATAAAAGTTTCTGGCACTATTATGATCCCAAAATCATTATTTAAACATTGTTCAATGGCCAACTGATAAATATTATCATATTTGCAAATTTCAAAATATTTTTTTACTGAGTCATATATATTTTTTCTTTTGGCGCTATAATTTGTTAAATAAGGTGGATTAGTTATTATAATAGAGTTTTTTATTTTTGGAATTGATAACAAACTGTCGTTTATTTTCCAATTTAAGGATTTATCAATATCAAAACCTTTAATTTTTTGAAAACCTATTTTTTTAGCTACTTTTAATAAATCGCCACTGCCCGCAAAAGGATCAAAAGCAATTGTTGTTTTAGTTAATTTTATAAAATCAAGAATATGATTTTTAAGCCAAAAATCATTTTTTGTAAAAAATTGCCCCAATGTTTGTTTCTTTATTGTTGCATCCATATAATAATTATGGCATAGTTAGAATAACTAAAGAAGAGAGGCTGTTCAAGTCCACGAACATAATTGACACTTAATTTTTTGTGCCTTTATTTTACCAAATCCGAACCTATTTTCAAACCAAACACTAATCTCACGCGCGGAGCGCGTGGTATTGCCAAACCAAATCGTACGCTCGTAGAGCGTGGTGATTCCAACAAAGAAAGCGGAACGCTTTGCGTGCTTTCTCTCGCGCCATGCGGGGCGCGACCAACGACAACACCGCGCCATCACACTCGCTCCACTCGTGCGACCGCCCGACCAAAACCATTTCCTTTCAATTTTTTGTTCTATATTATTAGTATTATTTATCTGTTCAGACATATTGAATTTTTTATTTTAAAATAAGTTATTTTTTAAAATATACCTTATAAAAAATGTTTGTGGACCAGACAGGACTTGAACCCGCTACCTCCTGCGTGCAAGGCAGGCGCTCTACCAGGTGAGCTACTGGCCCGAAATTAGTTAAAAGTTTATAAAGTTATAAAGTTGAAAGTTTTTGAATCAAATTAAAAATTAATTTTGTTATTTTACTTTTAACTTTATGAACTTTTAACTTTATGAACTAAATTGATGATTCCTTCTAATTCTTCATCACTGTAAAAATCAATAATAATTTGTCCTCCTTTTCCTTTGCGTTTAATTATCGTTTTTGCACTGAAAAAATTTTGCAAAGCTTGTTCTTTTGCAGAATCACCATAATTTATTTTAATGCGCGCTTTTTTGCTTCCACCCATACGTTTTAGCTCATGATGCGTTTGCTCAACTGAAAAATGATGGTGTAATATTTTTTGAAATAATATTATCTGTTTATCTTCTGAATCTAATCCTAATAGATATTTAGCGTGTGCTTCTGTGATTCTGTTTTGCGTTAAAGCTGATTGTATTTTTTGTGGGAGATTTAGCATGCGCAAAGTATTAGTAATAGACGGTCTGCTTTTCCCAACGCTTTTCGCAACTTCTTCCTGCGTTAAATTAAATTCATTAATTAATCTGTTGTAAGCCCTAGCTGTTTCAAGAGTATTTAAATCTTCTCTCTGAAGATTTTCAACTAAAGCTATCTCTAATTTTTTTTGTTGGTCAACATTCCGTATAATAACAGGAACTTTATTTAAAGCAAGTATTTTAGCTGCTCGCAAACGTCTTTCTCCAACAATTAATTCATATTTTTCATTATTTTCATTCTTCCCAGCAACTAAGGGTTGAATAATGCCATAATCTTTAATTGATTTTACTAGTTCATCCATTGCAAAAGCATCAAATTCTTTTCTTGGTTGCATTGGATTAACTTGAATTTGATCAGGATGCGCATAGATAAAATCATCTTTTGATTTTATTTTATACTCATTAAATTGTCTTGGCAAAAAGCTTCCTGTTTTTTTTATTTTTTGTGGAATTAAGGACCCGAGTCCTCTTCCTAAATTTTGTGACATAATTGTAGTCCATCAAGTCGAAAGTCCTTAAAGTCCATAAAGTCATTTGACTTAGCAGACTTTATAGACTTTTGACTTTATGGACTTTAAGGACTTTCAAGTCCAATTACTTCTCTTGCAAGTCGTTCGTATGCTTTTCCTCCTTTAGATTTGGGATTATAGTGAAGTATTGATCTGCCATAACTCGGAGCTTCAGCAAGCCTAACGCTTCTTGGAACAACAGAACGAAAAACACGATTTGGAAAATATTGATATAATTCATTCATTACAGCGCTTGATAATTTATTTCGTTTATCAAACATAGTAATAACCGCGCCCATAATACCCAATTCTGGTTTTAAATTATTTTGCACCAAACTGATTGTTTCAAGTAATTGTCCTAATCCTTCTAAAGCGTAATACTCGCTTTGTATTGGAATTAAAATTTGGTCAGCGGCAACTAAACTATTAATAGTCAACAATCCCAAAGAAGGAGGACCGTCAATGATAATATAATCATATTCGTCTTTTATGTTTTGTAAAATATTTAATAATCTAAATTCTCTGTCTTCCATTCCAACTAGTTCAATGCCTGCTCCAGCAAGCGACACTGTGGAAGGCGCGACATCATATCCTGATTGTAAGGTTTTTTTTATAATTTCAAATATTGGTTTTTGACCAATAATTGCTTCATAAAGTCCGCATTGAAGATTTTTGTGGTCTATGCCAACTCCTGATGTGGCATTTGCTTGAGGATCAATATCAACAAGTAAAACCTGTTTATTAAAATAAGCTAAATAAGCGCATAAATTCACTGCTGTTGTAGTTTTTCCAACCCCGCCCTTTTGATTAACAATTGATATAATTTTGCTCATGGGTCTATTATATCAGTTTTAAAATAATTTGCACAGAATAAGATAGAAATTAATATAATCAACAAACTAATAATTTGCGGAAAGCGGAGATTGAAAATAACTGGAGTTATGTCAATGCGAATAAATTCTAAACTAAAACGCAATGCAGAATACAGGAACATGTAACACATAACGCATAATATTTTTCTCTGGTCTCGCTGGAGTCTCCCCGCCGATTCGG
>JAHJJO010000127.1 GCA_018822835.1 Patescibacteria group bacterium | reverse complement strand
TGGATTAGTTTTAGGATTAATTTTACATGTAATGACTGGTTATTTTTCTAAAAATAGTTTATTTACATCATTATTAAATAGTTCACAAATAACACCCTTTTTACTAGGGTTTATAAATAAATTTTTGGTTTTTTTGCCAGGTCTAATAAACAAATTATAAGGAGGGCATAATGAATGTTTATAGTTTATCTGATTCTTTTTGGCAAGAAAAAATGATTGAAAAACAAAAAACATATTTCGGACTTTCTCCGATAAAAAGGTCAGGAGAAATTGCAGATAAAAAACATAGGAAAAAAGAAATTTCTCGTTCTTTAAAGAAGCCAAAATTTTTTGAAAAAAATCTAAAATTTTTAGAAACTTTAAAAAAGGAGCTGAAAAAATGGGAATAAGAGCATGCGAAGGTTGTAAAATAACGCCTATTTTTAAAAATTTGATTTTTGATTTTGAAACAGCACAGTTTTTATGCGCAAGCTGTTTTAAGAAAAGAAAAAAAGAAAGAGAAGAATTATTATTAGAGAAGAGGAGGAGAAATGAACGTATGCCAAATGATGTGCGATTGTCCCTATGATGATTGCGTGGCATTAGTAAATAAGTGTAATTGTTGGGAGGAAAAAATAACCTTTTGTTGCACTGACGATAGAGAGCAATGCGAAGACTGCGACATTTATACAGCAGGTCAAACTTTTTTAAAGTTTATTAAAAAAAATTTAAAAAGGAGGTGTGAAAAAAAATGAAGCATTGGAAATAAAACAAGGGGCATTTTGGAATGTTGAACAAAACTATCAACTACCTCAAAATGCCCCCTTTTTTTATAATTTAATTTGTAGAGACGAGGCAGTGCCTAAAGATGGGAGACGAGGCAGTGCCTCGTCTCTACGAAATTAACGGCGAAAATATTAACGGCGAAAAATTGCATGAATCTGAAAAATAATGTAAAATAAAATACATGAACATAATGCAACAAACAATAGACTATACAACCGGTGAGGGAAATATGATTTATTTATCTGAAATTAATGCTGTTTTTAATATAAATATATGGCCTATTATATTATTTACAGCATTTTTTTTAATTTTAATATTTTTAAGAAGGATTATTCAAAAAATAATACAACGAGGCAAGTATGCAGAGCATACTATTTTTTTAATTCGTTTGCCAAAAGATAAACCAAAAGAAAACAGAGAAGAAAAAACCGTTCAAAATTTGCATGAAGAAATCGCGAAAGGAGAAACTATTTTTGCAAGCATAGGCGGCTTACGGGCTCAACGTGGCGTAATTGCATGGCTTTTAGGCCGCAACGACCATTTTTCTTTTGAAATTGTCGCTAATCAAAAAAAAATATGCTTTTACGTTGTTGCTCCAAAAAAAATGGCAAGATATATTGAACAACAAGCGCATGCTCATTACCCAGAAGCTGTAATTGAAGAGGTTGATGACTATAATATTTTTCATCCGCAGGGGATAACTACTGCTGGATTTTTAAAAACAAGACGAAGTTTTATTTTCCCATTAAAAACATACGATAAAATGGAAACCGATCCGATGAATTCAATGATTAATATAATATCAAAATTAGATGAGCATGAAGGCATAGCGATCCAGTATGTTATTCGTAGCGCTAAAGGCGGTTGGCATAGGAAAGCCGCTAAGGTAGTAAAAGAAGTAAACAAAGGCAAAACTCTCGTGTATGCGCTAAAATTAAATTATATTACAAGAGGGCTTGAAATGCTTGGAGCTTTAGCCAAATCCATTAAACCTCCAACTGAATCAGAAAAACAAAAAGAGCTTCAGCGAAATCCACAAAAATTATCAGCCATGGAAGAAGAAATGCTGAAAGGCATTGAAGAAAAAAATTCAAAAGCCGGTTTAGATGTTAATGTTCGCGTTATTATCAGCGCTCAAAACAAAGGCAAAGCCAGGTTGTATCTTGATAACATATCAAGCGCTTTTAGCCAATATAATCATTATGAATATGGCAATTGTTTTAAAAATCAAATTTCCAGAAGAAGGGAAAACACTATAATTAATCATTTTATCTATCGTTATTTTGATAATAGAACAAGTTTTTTGCTTAATACAGAAGAATTGGCAAGCATGTTTCATTTTCCTTTGCCAGGATCTGAAACTCCAAATATTTTATGGCTCACAGCAAAGCACGCCGCAGCTCCGACCAACATTCCTGACCAAGGCATTATACTTGGCATAAATACCTATAGAGAAATTACTAAAGACATAAAAATAAAAAGAGAAGATCGTAGGCGCCATACATATATTATTGGTAAATCAGGCGTTGGAAAATCTATTTTGCTGGCAAATATGGCCATTCAAGATATTTTGAATGGTGAAGGAGTTTGCGTTATTGATCCGCATGGAGATTTAATTCAAGATGTGTTAAGGCGCGTACCGCCTGAACGCGCGGAAGATGTAATTTTATTTGCTCCAGCTGACATAGAGCGGCCGTTAGCTTTGAACTTGTTGGAATATGATTCAAAATATCCTGAACAAAAAACATTTGTTATTAATGAAATGATAAAAATATTTGACAAGCTTTATGATTTAAAAGCGACTGGAGGGCCTATTTTTGAACAGTACATGCGGAACGCTCTTTTGTTAATTATGGACAGTCCAGAGTCCGGCTCAACTTTAATGGAAGTTCCAAAAGTACTTGCTGATGTTGAATTTAGAAAAATGAAAATAGAAAAATGCAAGGACCCGACTGTTGTTGATTTTTGGAAAAAAGAAGCTGAAAAAGCAGGAGGGGATGCGGCATTAGCAAATATAGTTCCGTATATTACTTCTAAATTAACTCAATTTATTTCCAACGACACAATGAGACCGATAATTGCCCAGCAAAATAGTTCATTTAATTTGCGTTCAATAATGGACAAGCAAAAAATTTTATTAGTTGATTTGTCAAAAGGTCAGGTTGGAGAAATGAACGCTTTTCTTTTGGGAATGATTCTTGTTGGAAAAATTTTAATGTCTGCTTTATCACGCTCTGATATGCCACAAGAAAAACGCAAAGATTTTTATTTATATATTGATGAATTTCAAAATTTTACTACTGATTCTATTTGTTCAATTTTGTCTGAGGCAAGAAAATATAGTTTAAATTTAATTATGGCGCATCAATATTTGGGCCAATTAGTTAAAAATCAGGACACTTCTATAAAAGATGCTGTTTTTGGAAATGTTGGAACATGGATATTATTTAAAATAGGGTCAGAAGACGCTGAAGTAATGGAAAAAGAATTCGCGCCAGTATTTAATCAGTATGATTTAATTAATATTGAAAAATATACGGCTTATGTAAAACTGTTGATTGATAATACAGCCAGCAGGCCTTTTTCAATGAAAACATTATGGCCATTAACCGGAATTGAAAGAGAAGATATGGCAAGTAAAATAAAATCTCTTAGCCGCCTTAAATATGGACAAGACAGAAATATGATTGAAGCGGAAATTATGAGCAGGAGCCCCTCCCCAGTTATTTCTTAAGAAATAACTGGGGAGGGGTAAGATTGGCGGAAGCGAGAGGATTCGAACCCCTGGTACCTTTTCAGGCACTCCGGTTTTCAAGACCGGTACATTCGACCGCTCTGTCACGCTTCCATTTAATTCGTTTGATAATGTCAGTATTAGTTGCCTAATTTCTCAATAAACTGATCCACAGATTTTTCTAAACTTTTATCTAACGCGCTTGCTTTGCGAGCCGTTTGTATAGCTTTGTCTTTATCACCAGCTTGTTCATACAGTTTAGCTAAATCTATCCATATTTTTACATTTTTTGCTTCTAACACAGATAATCTTTCATAAAGTTTAAGTATTTTTTTAAATTCATTATTTTGTTCAGCGTAATGACTTATTAAATTTTTAATTAAACCTGGAGATTGAAATAGATTGACTCCTCCCATGTCTATGCATTTATCTATTAATTTAAATCCTTCGTCGTTTTGGCCTATAGATAGATAAACTTGAGCTAATTGGCAAGTGCTGTCATAATAATCTTCATTCAGAGTAATCGCGTATTTTAATGTTGAAATTGCTTGATCGTTTTCTCCGCGCGTTAGCTGGATTTGAGCTTTATGAAAATAAATTGGAATTCTTCTCGGGCTAGCTTTAATAGATTGATCTATAGCCGTCAATGCTTGATCTGAATAATAATAAAATTTTTCAGTATTTTGCGCGCTTTGCGCGCGCTGCGCCGCAATATTCGCTATTAAAGCAAACTGCATTTGCGCTAAACTATCTTTTGGATTATATTGAATATTTTTTTTAGCTAATTCTATTCCATAATCTAAAATATCAAATGCTTTTCCTTGTTCAATGTTATTTAAATATGATTCATTTGACGAAATTAAACGAACTAATGTTGCGCGACTATCTCTGTCTAAAATAGTATTATAACTTAAAGCTTTTTTATATGCTTCTATTCCAGCAGCAAGACCTTCTCTATTAATAGCAATATGTCCATTAATTGTCTGTTGAAGCATTTTTAATGGTTTGATATTAAATTGATATGTTACTATCAAAATTAATATTAATGTCATAAGTAAAACATAGCCAGCTAAAGAAGAAGTCAAAATT
>JAHJJO010000126.1 GCA_018822835.1 Patescibacteria group bacterium | reverse complement strand
TAATTCGTAATTGATAATTTTTAATTGATAATTAAATATGTTAGACATTAAATACATCCGTGAAAATGCGGAAAAAATTAAACAAGCTATAAAAAATAAAAACATTAATTTAGATCTTGATGAGCTGTTAATATTAGATGAGCAAAGAAGAAAATTGCAATTTAAAATTGACGAGTCAAGAACTGAAAAAAATAAAATTGCTGAATCAGCTAAAGGTAAGGGTGGTAAGCCCCATTGGATAGCAAGCACCCAACGGGGTAAACCAACAAAAGAACAAATTGAAGCTGGAAAAAAAATTAAAACAGAAATTAATAATGCAGAGGAACAATTTAAAAAAATCGCAGTTAAATATAAGCAATTACTTTATGCGGTTCCAAATACAACATCAGAAGATACGCCGATTGGACTAAATGAATCTGGCAATAAAGTTATTAGAAAATTTGGCGCAATTCCAAAATTTGATTTTAAACCCAAAAATCACATGGAGCTAGGGGTTGCTCATAACATTATTGATACGGAAAAATCAGCCATAATATCAGGCGCAAGATTTAATTATTTATTTGGCGAAGCAGTTTTATTGCAATTTGCTATATTGCAATTTACATTGCAGACATTAACTGATCAAAAAATTATTAAAAAATTAGCAGACAAAGTTGGCAACCCATTTGACAAGCCATTTATTCCTGTAATCCCGCCTGTTATTGCAAAATCTGAAATAATGAAAAAAATGGACAGACTTGACCCCATAGAAGACCGGTATTATTTAAAACAAGATGACTCTTTATTAATAGGTAGCGCGGAACACACGCTTGGACCTTTGCATATGAATGAAATAATAGATGAAAAAAAGTTACCTATAAGATATATTGGATATTCCACTGCTTTTAGAAGAGAGGCTGGAACTTATGGAAAAGATATGGTCGGCATTTTAAGAAGACATCAATTTGATAAAGCTGAAATGGAAACATTTATTCAGCCAGAACATGGAATTGTTGAACAGGACTTAATTATAGCCATTCAAGAATATTTAGTTCAACAATTAGAATTGCCCTATCAAGTTGTTGCGATATGTACAGGAGATATGGGTAAACAGGATTTTAGGCAAATTGACATAGAATGTTTTATGCCGAGTGAAAATAAATACAGAGAAACGCATACTTCGGATTATATGACTGATTATCAATCAAGAAGATTAAATATTAGATATAAAAATAAAAATAACGAAAAAAATTTAGTTCACATGAATGACGCCACCGCTTTTGCAATGGGTAGAATTTTAATTGCGATTTTAGAAAATTATCAGCAAGCAAATGGAAATATTATTATTCCAAAAGTCTTGCGAAAATATATGCCAAATAATCAATCATTAGTGCTTGTAAAGAAATAACATCCCTAAGTTCGCCCAGATTTGTGGGACCATTGGACTTTTACCAATTGGCGGTGGGACTGGGATTTGAACCCAGGGTACTGCTTTAAAACAATACACATGCTTTCCAAGCATGCGCCTTAAACCACTCGGCCATCCCACCAAATCAATTAACAATTATCAATTACAAAATACATGGCATATAGACATCCCATTCAAAAAAAACCGTAGATTAAAAAATTTTCAAGTATCAATAATCAATTTTCAATAAATTATCAATTATCAATGATCATTTTAATGCTTGATTATTTACCCTGTTAAATAATTTTATTCGCCGTGGCGAACAAAATTCCTGTTATGCAGGATTTAACAGGGTTCACCCCGTTAAATAATTTTGTCTCTGACAAAATTCCTGTTCCACAGGATTTAACAGGGTGAATTGATCATTGAAAATTGATCATTGATAATTGCTTCACCTAATTTTTCCATTTCTTTTCTACCTTTTTCAGTAGTGTCATTATAATTTAATAAATGCAATAAACCATGAACTAAAATAAAAATTAATTCTTGATCAATGCTATTATTAAATTTGCGGGACTGCCTTTTAATTTGCGCGTAGTTAATAATGACTTCGCCTAAATTTTTTTTCTCTGGTTTTATAAAATCTTTTATTAAAACATTGCCGGGAAAGGCCATAACATCTGTGATTTTATCTATTTCTCTGTATTGTTTATTTAATGTACGCATTGTTTTATCCCCAACAAAAGCAATAGACACTGTGTGATTGTTTTTTTTATATTTTGCTAAAAAATTTTTTACAACTTTTTTTATTAAAGACGTATTAATAGTATTTCGCGTTTTATTATTTATTTCAATATTCATGAAGAACTAGCTTTTTAGATTAAATTGCCTAAAAAGCTAAAAAGCTTTCTATCATCATTTCAAAGATACGTTGATATTCTAAAGCATCATTTAATTTTGGCGTGTATGATAAAATAAAAATATTTTTATAATTGTTGTCTGTTAAATAAAGGATTAATTCATCCTCGCTTTTAATTCCACTCCATGTATTTGTAGTTATTCGCCTTTTATAAGGAATTTGCGCGTCTTCAAATTGAGATTTATACCAATTAGTAATTGATGATTGATTATTGTTTGGCTGGGTAATCACTTGAATAAAATGGCCGTCATCAGATTTAAATATTACAGAATCATCTCCACCAACTATTTGTTGTAACCAGCTTGCTGAATAAAATATACTATAATTTAAGCTGCTCTGATATTTTATAATATTTTTATTATTAATTAATCTATCTGGCTTTTCCTCTATTGGATTATATAAATTCATTACTTCTAATAAGTCGTCATAACCGTCTCCATCGCTGTCTATGTTATTTTTTTGAGAACCTAAAAGTTTTTCTTCTTTGTCGCTTAATCCGTCTTTGTCAGTATCTATCGCTATGGCCGTTGAGGTTGTAGCAACAGAGGCTGGGGTTGAAGTTGAGACTGAAAATGGCACACAACATTTTAAACTCGGACAGCTTGTTAATATTTTTTTATCATCAGATAAAATAAATTCTATTTTGCAATCTGCATTAATTAGACAATATCCATCTTGTTGTTCGCACAAGTTTTTTATTTCTTTAATAATGCATTTTTTGCTTGTCTGGTCCCATAAACATTGAGATGGTTTAATATTACATGGATTTTTCACGCATTGATCTTCATCTGCATAATCATCGCAATTTTGAATTTGAACGCAGTTTATTTTTTCAACTGGCTTTGTAACGTTTTCTAAAACATTTTGCGCAACTGGATTTTTTGTTTTTTCAGGACTTTTCAAAACAAAATAATAAAACAAAATAGACATGCTTATTATTAAAAGACTGCCACCAATTATAATACTTAAGCCAATGTTTTTGGCTTTTTTTATTTTATCACAATCTGCATGAAATTTTTCAGGCATTACATGTATTACAGTATTTTTTATTTGTTGTTGTTGTTCTTTTTTTTTCTGATTTTCTTGTTCCTGATTTTCTTGAAAATCATCTATTTTTTCAGAAGATTTTTTTTTGTTTTTTAAAAACCACATAATAAACAAAATTATCTATAATCAATTTTCAATTTTC
>JAHJJO010000155.1 GCA_018822835.1 Patescibacteria group bacterium | reverse complement strand
TTTATTTTTCAAAAACAACAAACCAGCCTCTTTATTAGAAGATTGACAACAAGCGCAACAACAATTTTGGCTAATTTGATAATTCATATTTATTACTATACACTTTTAAAAAATTTTGTCAAATTTTAGTGTATGACATTCAAGTTATTTTTGCTCGAGCCCTTAGCTAATTTCTTTTAAAAATTTATCTACTTCTTGCGGAAATTTTAAAGCATTGCGATAAATTGAATTTGCTATTTTTTCATTATAAGTATGCGCGATAAGATTTCTGTTATCTAAAAAAGCAAACCATTGTTTAGGATTATTAATTATATCTAACTTTGTCGCCTCTCTAATAGAATTTCTAGGGCTTTTACAATCAAATCCTTGATCTCTAACATATTCTTGTATAGTTTTCCATGTTAATTCGAAAGTAAATTCAAATCTTTGAATAGTAGCGTCTTTATTCATTTGCGTTGGTTTTGTTCTTGTTGCCTCTTTTAGCCTTTGATTGGCTTTTTTCAAATCTTTAATTAAATTTTGCAATTTAGTCATATCTTTTAATTTTAGATAAAGCTACTTTTCGAAAATTTGGCGAAACTAAAGAAAAATCTACAATATCAACTTTACAAGAAATGTCTGATTCTTCTAATGATTCTTCAATTAAAAATTTATCCTCAGAGGGCAAACGACTCTTGCCATAAATTCCTATATCATAATCGCTATATTTTAATGCTTGTCCATTAACTCTTGAGCCAAACAGAAAAACTTTATATTTTTTAGAATCTAAATGCTTAAAAATAATATTTCTAATTTGTTTTTCTGTTTTTGTAAAAGTTTGATTCATATTTCAACACTAACAGGTGCCAATTTTCTTGGTTAAAATAGTAAAAACTATTTCAATCAAGTCGACTGCAATTTTAAATTTTAATTAATTTTTCAAAATTAATTGAAAATTGATAATTGATAATTAAAAATTGCTTGTATCTTCCTAGAAAGGAAGTGATTCATCCACAGCTTCCGCTACGGATGCCTTGTTACGACTTAGTCCTTGTTGCCGGCCTTACCTTAGATCGGATATCGGATGTCGGATGTCGGATGTCAGATGTCAGATGTCGGATGTCAGATTTCAGATTATGCACATATAACGCAAATCTGATATCTAAAATCTGATATCTGAAATCCGAGATCCGAAATCCGAAATCTGAAATCCGATCTTCGGGTACTGCCAACTCCCTTGACTTGTCGGGCGGTGAGTACAAGACCCGGTAACGTATTCACCACGGCGTGGCTGATCCGTGATTACTAGCGATTCCAGCTTCATGGGGTCGAGTTGCAGACCCCAATCCGAACTGAGAAAAATTTTAAAGGATTTGCTCCACCTTGCGGTTTGGCGTCCCATTGTATTTTCCATTGTAGCACGTGTGTCGCCCAAGGCGTAAAAACCATGCTGATTTGACGTCATCCCCACCTTCCTCCTGCTTAAAGCAGGCAGTTTTGTAAGACATATAAAACTTACAATAGGGGTTGCGCTCGTTTTCCGACTTAACGGTACATCTCACGACACGAGCTGACGACAACCATGCAGCACCTGTCTAGCGCCCTCGAAGGACTCCCTGTTTCCAGGGTATGCAGCTAGATGTCAAGCCTTGGTGAGGTTCCTTGCTTACTATCAAATTAAACCACATGCTCCACCGCTTGTGCGGGTCCCCGTCTATTCCTTTGAGTTTTAAGCTTGCGCTCGTACTCCCCAGGCGGGATGCTTAACGGGTTACCTTAGATAAGCAACACTGAAAGGGTCGATAACTTCCAATGTTTAGCATCCATCGTTTACGGCGTGGAATACTGGGGTATCTAATCCCATTCTCTCCCCACGCTTTCGTCCATGAGCGTCAGAACTGTTCCAGTAAGCTGCCTTCGCATTTGGTGTTCCTGCTGATATTAACGGATTTAACCCCTACACCAGCAATTCCGCTTACCTCTCCCAGTCTCTAGTTTATCCATCTCTTCCGCGGTTTTCCCGTTAAGCGGGAAGATTTAACAGAAGATGTGATAAACCGCCTGCGGACGCTTTACGCCCAATAAATTCGGATAACGCTCGGGGCACTCGTATTACCGCTGCTGCTGGCACGAGTTTAGCAGCCCCTTATTCGCTAGGTACCTTCAACCCCTCCCCAGTTTTTGCAACTGTAGTTGCAAAAACTGGGGAGGGGCTTATTCCCTAACAAAAGATCTTTACACCCCGAAGGGCTTCTTCGATCACGCGGCGTCGCTCCTTCAGCCTTTCGGCCATTGAGGAAGATTCTTGACTGCAGCCTCCCGTAGGAGTCTGGGCAGTGTCTCAGTCCCAGTGAGACGGGTCATGCTCTCACACCCGCTACCCGTCGAAGCCTTGGTGAGCTTTTACCTCACCAACAAGCTGATAGGCCATAGGCCCCTCCTGAAGCCCTGTTCAACTTTTTGAATATTAAATTATTATTTTATTAACGGGTTATTTATTAACGAGTTAATTTTTTCAAAAACTCGTTAACACGTTAACTCTTTAATAAAAAATAGTTAATATTTAAAAAGCTGAACAGGTTTAATTTAACAAAAGTATTATTAAATCACATAGGGAATTAGCCCGCTTTTCAGCGGATTATGCCCCTCTTCAGGGTAGGTTACCAATGTGTTACTCTCCCGTTTGCCATGCCAGATATCAGATGTCAGATGTCAGATTTCGGATATCAAATTTGCGTTTTATACGCATAATCTGAAATCCGATTTCTGATATCCGATATCCGATATCCGGCATACGACTTGCATGCCTTAGACACGCCGCCAGCGTTCATCCTGAGCCAGGATCAAACTCTCGAAAAGTTTTTTACTTGGTCTTGCCAAGTGAAAGTTTATGTTTCAAAACTCTCAAAATTTTTTATTCAGGTTAATTCCTGAAAAGTTTATATTATTAAACTTAAACTTAATTTAAATTGACACCTGTTAGTATCAAAATTATTAAATTGTTAAAGTACTATTAGTAATTAACAATATACAGATTTAATAAAACTTTGTCAAATTTTCACTCTGGACAACCGAAGAAACAGCAAAAATTCTTAAAGTTTCGCCTATCACAGTAAAACGCTATATTGCCGATGAAAAAATACCGTCAATTAAATTTAATGGAATTAGACGAATTAAAAGATTAGATTTGGCAAAAATTTTAAATTCCACCAAAAAGCAATATGCTAAATAATTTAATAAATACTATATAAAATATTGATTGTCTGGAAGGTTTCAAACTAATTCCTGACAAATCCATAGATTTAATACTTACCGATCCGCCCTAAGGACTAAACAAACAAGGAATAAAAAATGATCAAGATTTAAGTTCATTTTATTCTCTTCTGCCAGAAAGTCGCCGGGTCTTAAAAATGGGGGAATAAAAAAATCAAACCCCCAAAAGATTGGTTGCAAACTTA
>JAHJJO010000017.1 GCA_018822835.1 Patescibacteria group bacterium | reverse complement strand
TTTGAAGCGGAGGGGCTGTAAATTAGCTTCTTAGCTTTTTAGCTTCTTAGCTTCTTAGCTTGTAGCTTTTTAGGAAAGAAGGATAATTAGGAATTAAAATCACGAATTTCTACGAATTAGAAAACGTCCAAAAAATAGTGACGGCTCCATAGTCCTTTTGTTGAAATTTTTGCGGAGCAGAAATTTAAGCAAAAGGCTGTGGAGCCATGGTGCGGATTTGCAATAAGGCTCCACAGTTTTGCTCCCCCCTCCCCAGTTCGCCACTGGGGGGCGAACTGGGGAGGGGTCCGCAAAAACTATGGAGCCGTCGAAAGAATTATCAATTACGAATTAGGAGTTAATTAGAAATTTGAAATTAGGGATTTTTAAAAAATAAAACAAAAAAAATTTTTGGTCTCGTCACAGTCTCCCCGCCGATTCGGCGGAGGACTGTAACGCAACATTATTTCAACAAATTCAAAATCATAAAAACATTTTAACATTTAAACATACAAACATAAATATTTTAAAAAATATCTTAGATGCGTATGTTAAAATGTTTAAATGTTTAAATGTTTAAATGTTATCTTACATTAAACAAATTATACAACTTGCAAAACAAAAAAATCCTCATCAGCCTGAATTTTTACAAACTGTTAAGGAAATTTTAGAGTCTATTAAACCAGTTATTAATCAAAATTCAAAATATTTTAAAGCAAATATTTTAGAGCGAATTATTGAACCAGAACGGCAGATTATTTTTCGCGTCCCATGGAGTGATGATAAAGGCAATATTAAAGTTAACCGCGGTTTTAGAGTGCAGTTTAATAGCGCTTTAGGCCCCTATAAAGGCGGACTTCGTTTTCATCCAAGCGTTAATCTCAGTATTTTAAAATTTCTTGCTTTTGAACAAACATTTAAAAACGCGCTTACTGGATTGCCTTTGGGCGGGGCAAAAGGTGGCAGTGATTTTGATCCAAAAGGAAAATCTGATTTAGAAATTATGCGTTTTTGCCAGTCTTTTATGTTAGAATTATTTCGACATATCGGGTCCGATACTGACGTGCCAGCAGGAGATATTGGGGTTGGTGGTCGTGAAATAGGATATTTATTTGGTCAATACAAACGTATTCAAAATAATTTTACAGGCGTGTTAACTGGCAAAGCTGTAAATTGGGGAGGGTCTTTAATGCGCCCTGAAGCGACTGGCTATGGCTCGGTTTATTTTGCTCAAGAGATGTTAAAAACTATAAACAAATCTCTTGAACAAAAAATTTGTATAGTTTCTGGCTCAGGAAACGTAGCTCAACATACTGTAGAAAAACTCATTGAATTAGGCGCTAAAGTTATCACTATGTCTGATTCTCACGGAACAATTTTTGATAAACATGGCATTAGCAAAGAAAAACTTTTATGGATTAAAGAATTAAAAAATATTCACAGAGGCAGAATTAAAGATTATACTGAAAAATTTAAAGCAGAATATTTTGAAAATAAAAAACCATGGAATATTCCATGCGATTGCGCATTTCCAAGCGCAACACAAAATGAAATAAGTATAAAAGACGCTAAAAATTTATTAAAAAATAAATGCTATTTAGTGAATGAAGGAGCAAATATGCCATGCGATTCTGAAGCAGTTAAATTGTTCCTTGAGAAAAAAATTCTTTTTGGTCCCGCAAAAGCGGCAAATGCCGGCGGAGTGGCTGTGTCAGGTATGGAAATGAGCCAAAATTCTATGCGGCTTAAATGGACAGCAAAAGAAGTTGATAAAAAATTAAAAGAAATTATGATTGCTATTCATAAAAATTGTTTAGCCACTGCGGAACAATACAACGCGAAAGGCAACTTAGTCGCAGGCGCTAATATTGCTGGCTTTAAAAAAGTCGCAGACGCTATGATTGAACAGGGAATCGTGTAATCAATTACCAATTATCAAATATATTAAGTCAAGTTTTTTTGGAATATGGTAAAAAAATTTAAGGTAATTCTGTTTGTTAATGCAAATTATTTTACAATGTGAATAGC
>JAHJJO010000125.1 GCA_018822835.1 Patescibacteria group bacterium | reverse complement strand
TAAAACGATAAATTGAAAATTTTGTAATTCAAAAAAACTCATTAATCATCAATTTTCAGCTATCAAACTCTTTTGATCTCTAAAAATTAATGGGAAGAAGGAAATGATGTAAAATTAAATTGTAAAACATTATTTTCTTCTTCCCTTATTAACATTTTTAAAAATGAAATGAACAACAACATTTCAGCGGTGATTAAAACTAAAGCTGCTTTTTAAATTCTCCAACACATTTCGCAATAACCGCCACAAGACATATGGGTAGCAACAGCTCACTAAAATTGCATCTCTAATCATTATGCCAAGGCATAATAATTTTTTCAGCCCTCTTACTTTTTCCCTTCCTCTTCCAAAGTAAATTTCAAATCCAGACGTATCGTTAAAACAATTAACGAAAAAGAGAGAAAATAAATAGAATATTACTCCTGTTAGTAAATACGTGAGTATTGCTAGAATAATATATTCTTTTGTTACTGCTTCCATCTTCCCCTACCTCCTTAAATTTTATTCGCGCAAATCAGCGCGGTAATTAAAACTAAAATTAATTTTAATTACCGCGCTGATTTATTGAAAATTGAAAATTTTTACGTTATGAGTTATGCGTTATGCGAAGCAGTCCATTCCTCGCTCCCGGCACCGCTCCTTTAATTAACAATATATTATTTTCTTTATCAACCTCTATAATTTTTAAATTAGAAACAGTTACTCTATCCCCACCCATTCTGCCAGGCATTTTTTGACCTTTAAAAACATGAGCCGGACCTGTCGCTCCAATTGATCCAGGCATTCTTAATTGATCTTTATTTCCATGAGTTTTGTCTTGACCATGAAAACCATGCCGTTTAACAACTCCTTGAAAGCCCTTACCTTTAGAAATTCCTGTTACTTTTATGGCATCACCAGCCTCAAACGCGCTAACATCAATCACATCGCCAACTTTCAAATTAGTATTTAAGTTTTTTTGCATATCTTTTGGCGTCCCTTGGCGTAATCCATTGGCGTAATCCATTGGCGTAATTCTAAATTCTCTATAATATCTGGGCTGAATTTTTAATTTCCAATTTCCAATTTCCAATTTCTTTAATTGCGGTTTTTTAATATTTTTTTCTTTTTTTTCTCCAAATCCAATCTGCACGGCATCATACCCATCTTTATCAAGAGTTTTAATTTGAGTAATAACGCAGGGACCAGCTTGCACTCTTGTTACTGGAACAACATTGTCTCCCTGCCATATTTGCGTCATCTCTAATTTTTTAGCTAAGATATATTTCATAAATATAATTCGAATCTACAAATTTATCCAAATACTACAAATAGACTAAATATCCAAATCATTAATATTAACTTATTTGAATGCACGATGTAAATAAAAAACTGGCTTGAATGAATAAACCAGTATTTATATTAAATCAAGCTATTCACTATTAGTTTTTCAGTTTGTAGTATTTGAATATGATTTGTAGATTCGAATTATGTCTATTGCATTTTTATCTCAACATCCACTCCTGATGGCAACACCAAACTAGTTAAATCTTCAATTGTTTTTGCTGTTGGCTCTATAATGTCTATTAGTCTTTTATGAATTCGCATTTCATATTGATCTCTGGCTGTTTTATGCACAAATGTAGAACGATTTACAGTGTATTTTTTCTTTTCAAGCGGTAATGGAATCGGTCCAAAAATACGAACCCCGCTTCTTTGCGCTGTTTCAATAATAACTTTAGTTGATTGGTCTATTATTTTATGGTCAAAAGCTTTAATTTTAACACGAACTTTTTGCTGAAAATTATTATTATCTTCAGCTTTTTTTTCCTGTTTTTTATCTTGCTTTGTTGTACTGTCAGTCATAACTTAGTTTATAAAGTTTTAAAGTTAAAAGTTATAAAGTTAAATAGTTGAAAGTTTATAAAGTTCATAAAGTTGAAATCAAATGAAATTAAACTTAAAATTTTTTAATTACTTTATAAACTTTATAACTTTTAACTTTATGAACTAATTTTTCTTTCGCAGACACCGAGTGTCGTGTCAGATTATTTATGAACAAAGAAACTAAGTTTCCCTGACAACTTTAGATTTTTATAACACCAACTATTATTTATAAGCATTAATGTTAATACAACCAACTGTTCGTTGGAAACTTAGTTTCTATCTCTCGCAGACATTTGGTGTCTCACAGTTTTTCAATTTTTGTAGAGACGAGGCAATGCCTCGTCTCTACAAAATTAAATCCTAAAAAGCTAAAAAGCTAAAAAGCTAAGAAGCTATTTAATAATCTTCCCAACAACCCCCGCGCCTACAGTGCGTCCACCTTCACGGATAGCGAATCTTTGTTTTTCTTCTAAGGCGATTGATGAAATTAATTTAACTTTTATACTAACAGTATCTCCAGGCATAACCATTTCAGTGCCTTCAGCTAATTGAACTTCTCCTGTTACATCAGTAGTTCTAAAATAAAACTGCGGTTTGTAACCCTTAAAAAATGGTTTGTGTCTTCCGCCTTCTTCTTTAGTTAATATATATACTTCTCCTTCAAATTCAGTATGCGGAGTTATTGTGCCTGGTTTAGATAAAACTTGTCCGCGTTCTACATCATCTTTTTTAGTTCCGCGCAATAATATTCCGGCATTATCCCCTGCCCTGCCCTCATCTAATGACTTGTTAAACATTTCTATGCCAGTGACGACAGTTTTTTGCAAATCTCTTAATCCAACAATTTCAATTTCATTATTTATATTAATTATGCCTCTTTCAATTCTTCCAGTTACAACTGTTCCACGACCTTCAATTGAAAATATATCTTCAATTGGCATTAAAAATGGCTTATCAACATCACGTTTTGGTTCTGGAATATATTCATCAACAGCTTTAATCAAATCTAAAATTGGTTTAGCGTCATCACCTTCTGGTTTTTCTAACGCTTTCAACGCTGAACCGCGGATAATTGGAGTTTTATCTCCTGGAAATTCATATTTTTTTAATAAATCGCGAATTTCTTCTTCTACTAAATCAATTAATTCTTGATCTTCAACCATATCGCATTTATTTAAAAATACCACAATATATGGCACACCCACCTGGCGAGCCAATAAAATATGCTCTCTTGTTTGAGGCATTGGACCGTCAGTAGCTGAAATAACTAAAATTGCGCCGTCCATTTGAGCTGCGCCAGTAATCATGTTTTTAACATAATCAGCATGACCTGGACAATCAACGTGCGCGTAATGTCTATTTTCTGATTCATACTCAACATGAGCAGTGGCAATAGTAATGCCACGCTCTCTTTCTTCAGGAGCAGCATCAATTTGATCAACGCTCTTGTTTGATGCCTTAAATCCATTAGCAGCTAAAACTTTTAAAATAGCTGCAGTTAAAGTTGTTTTTCCATGATCAACATGACCTATAGTGCCAATGTTAAGATGGGGCTTTGTACGTTCAAATTTTTCTGCCATTGTTTTAGTTTACAGCCCCCGAAATCAATTTTCAATTAGCAATTAACAATTAACAATTATCAATTAATTTAAAAAATAATTTTTAATTAATAATTGCTAATTGCTAATTGCTAATTGATTTCGGGGTTATTTGTCTATTTACC
>JAHJJO010000124.1 GCA_018822835.1 Patescibacteria group bacterium | reverse complement strand
CAAGACGCATATAAAATTGGCTGGAGCGATTTGGATTTTCTCATTGTTGTTGAGCGTCTGGGTTTTGATGTAAAACGCGCAATAGCTGGAATTGTAACGGAGCTTGAGAATGATTCCGGCATCCATCATGGTTTTAATGTTATTGGTGAAGATGAGTTTTTTGATCCGATTATTCCCGAAATTCTACTTGATGGTAAAACACTTCAAGCCCTCATCGATTTAAAGAAATACCCAAACAGACTTATTTATTCAAAAAGACCAATTGATTTAAATAGCGTCTATTCTCCAGACAGTGAAGTGATAAAAAGTTACAGCATTAGCAATATCGGGATGTTTCTTCGCAGGAACAGGCAGACGCTTACAAGGGTAGCAGAACATTCTACTGAAGATTTGAAAGAGTTGCTTAAAAAAGAAATGCGGGCATCTTTGATAATAACAAAATTGGCCGTTCAGTATTTTACTGCCATCCCTCAAGAAGGTTATCAAGATGTACTAAAACAAGCAAAGCTATTATTCCCTGATTTTAACCTTAGCTTATTAGAAGAAAATTTTCATGTTATAAATAAATGGCAAGAAATCAACGACAAGAAAGAATTACTTAATGTGTTTCGCCGGACAGATAATTATATAGAACATTTTACCCATTATGTTTTTGAAAAGTCCAAAAAATAATAAACGAATATCCGTATCACTTCCCAACAAAAGACAAGAAATTTTTGTAGGGAAAGATTTATCCAACTGGATTATCGGAGAACTTTTAACGAAAGAATATTCTGGTTTTATTATTTTTTGTGATACAAATTTTGCGAAAATCTATAAGGACTTACTTATTGAATTTAAAGAGAAGTTAAAACCGGTAGATATAATACTGGTAGAGCCTAGTGAAGACAATAAGAGATTTAATTTTTTAAATTCTTCGCTGGAACGTTGTACTGAAGCGAATTTCAACAGAAAAGGATGTTTTGTAGTCCTAGGAGGAGGCATTGTGGGAGACATAGCTGGATTTTTAGCTTCCGTTTATATGAGAGGTGTTGATATGGTTTTTGTCCCCACAACTTTAATGGCACAAGGTGATACTATCATAAACAAAGTAGCTATCAGCCACAAACTTCTCAAGAATATTATTGGTAGTTTCTACTCGCCATGCACCACCGTTTGCGATACAAATTTTTTACAATCATTGTCAGATGAAGAAATAAGTCTTGGACTTAGTGAAATAATTAAACATGCATTGATCCATTCAAAATCATTTACTAACCATCTTTTAAAAACACTTCCTTTTGCTATGTCAGATCGGAACGCCTATAACTGGGATGAGATTGTTTATAAATCATTAAAGATTAAAGGGGAGCTGGTAGAGAAAGATCCATATGATGAACTGGAAATACACAAAGGATTAAGTTACGGACATACTTTTGCCAATGTTATTGAAGGGTTATCCCAGTTTAACTTAAGACATGGAGAGGCTGTTGCGCTTGGAATGCGTATGAGCGGTCATATTAGTCACGAGATGGGAATTTTAAGTAAAGCAGATTTTGAAATACAAGAAATGTTGCTTGATGCCGCTAGGTTGCCATCCAAATTTCCACATTCCGTCGACCCTGATCATATAATCAACTATCTAAAAAGAGATAAAATTAGCACGAACGGTGAAATCAGTTTGGTGATTTTAGAAAAGATCGGGAAGCATAAGGTGATAAGAGGTGTAAGCGAAGAGCTTGTCAGAGCCACACTAATTAAATTTCAGCCCTGAGAAAAGAAACGATCTGGCATGGCTCTGATACGGTTAATTTATAGCTTGTAAATTTTTGTATAGCCTCTGAAACAAGTTGATTACCAATTATCTTTTCTATGATTTCATTTATCACATCGTCACTAATGATTTTAATGTCAGTGGTATCTGTCATAGAAATAAATTGCATTCGATCTAGTTCTGGATGTAGTAACTTTGCTATGTGCGAGGCGATACAAAATTTGAAAGATTTGCAAGCATCTTTTGGGGAAAGCTTTTCTAAAGCATTACTTTTCTCGGAGAAATGCACATACGATAATGTTTCTAGCATACCAGTCGTCAAGTGGAATAGTTTGTTAGGTTGGATAAAATTTCCCGCCCTTGTTTGTTTATAATTAGTTATTGGCAAAGTTAAGTCGTGAGTAGTCTTGAGGTGTCTTTTTACAATTGACCTTACATGAATCGGTATAAATGGGTATCCAAATATTTTATTATTCTTTATATCAATAAAACAAAATTCGTCAGCCACATACTGTTTTGATGTTAAAGCAATTTCAAGTGAGCCAAGGGTTTTAGCGGTACTGTCACCGTCGTCACTAAAACATATAATTCTATTATCTAAAATTGCAGCTGACCCGTGTAATAGAAATACTCCATTTTTCGCTAGATGAATGGCCGCAAAACGAAAAATGGCTTGACTAATCCCAATAAGATTAAACGGGTCAGTAAGATCATCAATCTCATATCCTATAATCGACAAAGTGTTCCAATCTTGAGATAACTCCAATTTTCGCTCAGCTTTCCTCAATATATAAATGCTTGTTGTGACATTTTGGTCATTGGTATCTGTGCTCTTAAACTTATTTATGAATTTATTGATATTGCCAAATCTATCATCTACATAAACATTGATTACTAGACAGGCAATATTTATTTTGTGATTTGATTGCATCGTAGAGTTTTTGCCAAATTTCATGTTATATTATAATATAATAACTTTCACAACATGTCCAGTTAATGATGATTTGAGCCTCGGACATTTCCGCTAGAGTGCATGAGTCCTATAATTATTAAAATTGCGTTATAATAAACCTATGTCCAAACGAAACAAAAAACAGCTAAAAAAATTGGGTTTTATAATTTATGATTTAGGGGATTTTTAAACTTATGTTATAATAAACCTATGTCTAAACAAAACAAACTACAACAATTAAAACTTCAACTTGAAGCTGAGCGCCAAGCTCATCAACAAACCCAGCAACAGCTCCAAAATATGGATGTTGGTTTTATTGCTTTCATCAAATCGCGAATTAAAAAGTTTCTTAGGTTATTTTCTTCATTAAAAATTAAGTCATTTAAAATTGATTCAAAATTCAAAATTTTAAATTCAAAATTAAGCATCATAGTTCCTTCCCTTTGCCTCTTGTTTGTTGTTGGTTTAGTCTACTTTTTCGTGCTTGCTGAACCAGCTGACCAGCTTCCACAAAATCAAACATTCCTTAACTTAGCGCATAGTCACATCAACGCTTCCACAACAGCTCCAACAACTTATACTTCAACAAGCACGCAAACCACGCAGGCGGACTTTGAGCAATCTGGCTCAGGTGGGTTTGGGTATTCAGCAACAACAACATCGGGACAAGTCAAACCATCTGGCGCTTCTCCAAACTTGTCTGATACAACGCTTTATAGAAACAT